>JAGYMQ010000036.1 GCA_018400535.1 Candidatus Cloacimonadota bacterium | reverse complement strand
TCCAATTCGTGAGATTCAATATTCTATAGGTATTACTGATGATGCTACTACAGAGGTGGGACCTATTACAACATTCCCTTGGACGGAAGACTTTGAAGGTACTTTTTTACCAACAGGGTGGTCAAAAATTGTTCATTCAGGAAATGATATAACTCAATCAACATCTGAAAATCACACATCTGAGGGTTCATATTCAGCTAGATTTAGTTCATTTTCAAATGCATCAGATTATAATCAATATTTATTTACTACTCCAGTTACTGTTGATGGTTCTTATACTCAACTCTCATTTTGGCATAGAAAACATAATACAACTTCTGAGTTATTAGAATGGGGTATTGCAACTGATACCGATCCTGCTAGTTATACTTGGTCATCCGTCACTTTAAGTGATACAGAATGGCAAGAAACTGTCGTTGATCTGAGTAGTTATATTGGACAGACTGTTTATATAGGATTTCATTATTTTGGAGATTATTTGTATTATGTTTATTTAGATGATGTATCTATAGAAGAAATGCCTACTTCTCCAGAGTTAGAAATTGATCCCTTATCATACGATTTTGGTACAGTAAATTTGGGAACAACATCTACAGCACAAACATTTACGATCTCGAATGTTGGTGTTGGCACTCTCACAATCACAGATGTTTCATTAACAGGCACCGATACAGATCAATTTGTGCTTACCGATGGAAATACTTATTCACATGATCTCGGTGCTGGTGAATCGATCACTGTCGATGTAGCATTTGCTCCAACTTCAGAAGGTGCAAAAACCGCGAATTTGACAATAAACGATAATAGAGCCACGACTGATGTTCCTTTAAGCGGTTCGGGTTATGATGCTACAGTTACAACATTCCCCTGGGTAGAAGATTTTACTGATTCTTCCACTCCCACAGATTGGACAAATGATGGCACGGAATCCTGGTTATTCAGTACAGGTGCAGGTTATGGTGCAGCTGCTGCAGGTGATCATACATCCGGTGGTGGCACAAATTATGCCTGGATAGATGGTTCCGGTGGCATAGGTACTAACCAGCTTGTTACACCTCCACTTGATCCTGCCTCTCTTACAGAACCCATATTGAGCTTCTGGTATTTTAGTGATAATACAAGTAATCCTGGTGATAACAACACATTGTATTGTGATATGAACATCGATGGTGGTGGTTGGGCAAGAGCCAATATCTTCACCTATTCCGGTGATAGTAGCGAATGGCAAAATGAAATAATCGATATTTCCGGCTACACCTATACCAATAATATCCAATTCCGTTTCTGGGTAGATGAAACGGCGTCAACTGCCTATTATAACGATATTCTTATCGACGATGTGGAAGTTAAAGAAGCACCGGCAATTCTGCCACCTTCTAATCTTTCTACTACAGATATCGGTATAGTTCATGCAACCTTCAATTGGGATGCTGTGAGTGGAGCAGCTTATTATGAAGCACGTTGGGGATTGGATGGTTTCGATGTGGAAACAGGTCCATACAATGATGCAACTGAAATTTCTGGTACTTCTATTGAAGTTAGTGAATTAAGCCCCGATACAGATTATGACTGGTATGTAAGAGCAACTGATGGAATGAGAAGAGCAAATAGTGAATGGTCTTCTGTAGAATCTTTCACAACTCACGATGGTGTAGCTACCAATCCAACACCAGCAGATGGTGCATGTAATGTTGCTATTACATCCACAACACTCGACTGGGATGATATTTATGATGCCAGTGAATATTTTATAACTATCGGAACTACTTCCGGTGGAAATGATGTAGTTGACTCTGTTTCAACAGGATCGAACAGCGAATACACCTATAGCTCAGACTGGGCAAATGGAACTACTTACTATTGGACAATTTACACTGAGTATGATGATAATTTGGGCAGAGGTGGAAGAAAAGATAGAGCATCCAGAGGATTCCAGGTTATTACGGGTAATGAATGGCAATTCACTACAGCATTCGAAGCAGTTACTACTTTCCCCTATCTGCAAGAATTCAATACATTCCCTCCGGGTGGCTGGGATATGAGTGGTGGTACTCAAAACTGGTCTCATTACAATTCTGAATGTGCTGAGGCAAGCTTCTGGGGTTGGTCTGCTGGAAATAATGCTTTGATGACTACTCTTCCTTTGAATATCTCAGCACTCGATCTACCCTATCTGGAATTCGATTGGTCACATCAATATAATGCAACTTATCCAAACGATGAATTAGATGTTCTTGTTTCAGATGACAATGGCACAACATGGACTTCAGTTTGGAATAAAGTGGGCGAAGACCTTGAGTCTAATGACGGAGCTACCAGTACTGCTCCTGGTTCCTTTGTATCTTCAGGAATGTTAGATCTTTCTGCTTTTACGGGTGAAATTCTGATTATGTTCGATGCTATATCAGGTTGGGGACCAGATCTATTCATTGATAATGTAAAAGTTTACGGTGGAGAATCTAATTCACAACCTCCTGCACCCGGTGGAACAGCCTATAACTTCGATGGTGGTCTCGGTGCTGGTGGTAGCACAATAACACTCGATCCAACAACCGCTGGCGGCGATGTCATCATTACTCAATACGATGATCCTCCGGGAACTTTACCCTTACCGGAAAATGCTCTTGATCTCTGGTTCGATATTGACGGCAGTAGTTTCAGCGGCGACTTCCCAGTTGATGTAACTATTGAATGGGATGCTCCTGCCCCAGTAGGAACAAGTGCGCCTGTTCTATTAGTAAGTTTGGATGGCAGTTCCTGGACAAATGTATTAGATGATGCTGGCGTGACCAATGTTATTTGGGATCTGGGAGATCCAGCACCTTATTCAGTATCATTTACGACAGATCACTTCTCTATGTGGGCTCTTGGTAACGGCGATGATGATCCTCTTCCTGTAACTCTCACGAATTTCTCTGCTGCTTACTTCCAGAATGAATTCGTTTCAGTTTCCTGGACGACAGAATCTGAGACTGAGATGAACTGCTATAACCTTTATCGTTCTGAAAATGGTTCGGAAGGTCAATTCTTGATCTATTCTGAAAATGCCAAGAACACAACTTCAACGCATAATTATGAATATCAGGATCATGAAGTGGAAAATGGCGTGACCTATCAATATTGGTTAGAAGCTGTCGGCAATGATGGAAGCACGACCGAATACGGTCCTACTTCAGTAACCGTGCAAGGTGAAGAAGCGCCAGAATTACCTGATGCTACTTTGCTTTATGGAAATTATCCTAATCCATTCAACCCGGATACGAGGATCAAATTTGACATCAAGGAAGGCGAAACTGCCGAGCTGACGATCTACAATATTCGCGGAGCCGTTGTCACAAAAGAAAATTTCTCAGCCAATGAAGAAAATGGCGGTAGGATCACCTATCAATGGGATGCTTCCGAATATAGCTCTGGTGTTTATTTCTATAGATTACGCACAGAAAGTTACACAGAAGTTAAGAAAATGCTGATGCTGAAATAGTGCAAAAAGCTTGATCGATAAAATTAAAAAGCCGTCTTTAATTGGGCGGCTTTTTTTATTGTGAAAACATTAAAGAACTTTCTGGTAATTTTCTGGAAAAGTGAAATATTGACAAAACACGATCAGCCAGGATCGTAGTTTAAAAATCAAGTCTGATATGGAGTTTTTTGATGAAGCAAATTTTCGAGATCGATCATAGAAAAAGATGAAATTGAAAACAGTTTTGTTTCTTTTTCTTTTTCCGATATTTTGCCGCAGCATAGTGCATCAACACGAGATCACCTCATTTTGCTCTTTGCAAGATCCAACCATCAAGAATATATATTATTTTGGTCTGCGCTATCGTCCTAAAATTGCTTCCGAGCTTTGGCAAAGAAATTCGATAATCCTTGATTGCAATATCTCGGCAGATCTATCTTACGAAATCAGCAGAAATTCAGATAGCGATCTGGGTGAAGTTAAAACTGATCTTTATCGCGGTTGGCTGAGGCTGACGAGTGATCAATATGAAATACGCAGCGGTTTGCAAAGAATAAATTTTGGACCGGCCAGATTATTGCGCAGTTTGCAATGGTTTGATTCACTCGATCCGCGTGATCCTTTGCAGGAAACTCACGGAATTTATGCAGTTTCAGCAAGATACTTTTTTCTGGATAATAGTTCAGTCTGGTTATGGACGGTTCTGGATCATCCCAAAGAGGTAAATTTTTCTCAATATGAAAGCCAAAATGCTGAATTTGGCGGAAGATATCAATTTCCAATTTGGAGTGGGGAGACAGCTTTTTCCTATAATGTCCAGGAATTAGCAAATCAATATTCTGATGTGATAGAACAGAAATTTGCGTGGGATGGCAGATTGGATCACTATCTTGGTTGGTGGTTTGAGCTTGTTGTCACAAATTATTCCGGATCAGAAAAACTTCCTCAAAACACAGAAGCAGCTACGCTTGGCATCGACTATACTTTTCCGTGGAAAAATGGAATATTGCTGACTGCCGAATATCAGCAAATCGCCAGCTATGAAGAGAGAATATTCTCTCTTTTTCAAAATTCTGATCTTCTCGCTCTCTCCGGTAATTATCCTCTCAGCCTGTTTGATGCTGTAAATTTGATAGCTTTTTATGATCTCAGAGAAAATATTCCTTGCTGCAATTTTTCCTATGAAATGAAATTTTCTTTTTGGAGTTTATTCTTCAGCGCTTTTTGGTGTGACAAAGCTCTGACGCTCGATAAAAAAAGCTCTCTGCAAATAACTGTGCAGATGAATCTATAAAATAATCAGGAGTCAAAATGAACTTGATCTCGATCAAAAATATGCAAAAAGATTATCCAATGGGCTTGAATAAATTTACAGCTCTGAAAAATATTACCACTAATTTTTCTACTGGAGAATTCACGGGGATCGTCGGTCCTAGCGGATCAGGAAAAACAACGCTGCTCAATATCATCGGTTCGCTAGATGAGCAAACAAAAGGTGAAGTGGAAGTTCTGGGCTATCAGATCAAGAGATTGAACAATAAACAAGCTTCCAGACTGCGCAGCAAACATATCGGATTTATTTTCCAGACCTACAATTTGCTACCGGTTTACACTGTTTTTGAAAACGTTGAATTTCCGCTGCTGCTGCTGAAAGAACTTACCTCCACGAAAAGAAAAAAAATGGTCGAGGATGCTTTGGAATGGCTGGGACTGACCGAAAAAAGAGATTCAAGACCCAGTCAGCTTTCTGGCGGTCAAGCTCAGCGCGTGGCAATTGCCAGAGCCATCGTGAAAAAACCGCAGCTTGTTCTTGCCGATGAACCCACAGCAAATCTGGATGCAGAAAATTCTCATCACATCTTGCGCTCGATGCTAAAATTGAACAAGGAGCTGAAAACAACATTTATTTTTGCGACTCACGATGAAAAAGTGATTCGCTATCTGCGACGGAAAATCACTTTATTCGATGGCGAGATCGCCCACGATGAGAAAAAGGAAGGAAAAATAAAATGATCTGGAAATTAGCCTGGAGAAATCTGGCTGGAGCAAAATTGCGAACTTTTCTGAATGTGCTGGTTTTGTCTATCTCCTATTTTTGCATCATTGCCTTGCAGGGATTATTCGTGGGCTGGCAAAAAGATGCCACGCGGGAAATGAAAAATTGGGAAATCGGTGAAGGACAATTCTGGCAGGAAGATTATAATCCTTACGATCCTTTCAGTTGGAATGATGCACAAGCTCCGATCCCAAAATATTTACAAAATAATACTGCTGCACTTCCCATCTTGCAGATCCCGGCAACGATCTATCCCGAAGGAAAATTTAAAAAAGCAGCTTTGAAAGGAATCGACCAAGAACAAAAGCTACTGGCTCTTCCTACTGAAAATTTAAAAGCAAATGAAGATGTGGTCATGATCGGAAAAAGAATGGCAGAAAATAATAATCTGCAAATTAATGATCTTTTGACTGTGCGCTGGCAGGATAAATTTGGTGCTTTCGATGCCAGAGAATTCCGCATTATTCACATTTTTTCGTCAAACGTCATGACTATTGATAAAAATCAACTTTGGATCTCCCGCAAAAAATTGGAAGAAATGACTGGATTGCAAGGACAAGCAACGTTGATTACTCTTTCTGATCCAAAATTGGCAAAAGATATCGATGGCTGGAAATTTCGTTCGACTTCCTATTTATTACAGGATCTGGAAAATATGGTCAAAACAAAATCTGCTGGTTCTTCAGTTATGTATGTGATCTTGCTTTTCATGGCTTTGGTCGCGATCCTGGATACTCAGATCCTTTCTATCTTTCGTCGGCGCAAGGAGATCGGCACGATGATGGCTCTGGGTCTGACCAGAAAAAAGATCATTACACTTTTCACGCTGGAAGGCGCATTACACGCTTTTTTAGCGATTTTCATCGGAGCAATTTATGGCATACCTTTGCTTTCATATTTATCCAGAACAGGGATCAATATCGGAACAACTGTCGAAGATTTTGGACTGAGCGGTATTTCCAATAGATTATATCCAGAATATGGGCTTAAACTCGTTGCAGGAACGATCTTGCTGGTTTTCATCGCTGTTGTTATTGTAAGTTTTATCCCCACAAAAAAAATTGCAAAATTAAAACCGACCGATGCTTTACGCAGTAAAATGACCAAATAGGGAGAATAATTATGTTCGAATTTTTATGGAAAGGAGTCTTGCGAGATCGCAGCCGCAGTCTTTTTCCCATCTTGATCATTGCCGGTGGTGTCTTTTTGACTGTATTGTTTTCTTGCTGGATGAACGGCGTGATAGCTCAAATGATATTTGACAATGCTCGTTTTGAAACGGGACACGTGAAGATCGTCAGTCGTGCCTACAGAAAAAACATCGATCAACGGCCCTATGATCTGACCTTTCTGGAAAATGACAAATTGCTGCAAATTATCAGAAAGCAATATCCTGAGATGATCTGGCAACAACGCATTTATTTCGGAGGATTAGTTGATGTTCCCGATTCGATTGGTGCGACTAAAATGCAGGGAGAATTTTCTGCTATTGCTCTTGATTTGTTGCAAGATGAAATAGAAAATAAATTATTGAATCTGAATCAAGCATTGATCGCAGGAAAATTACCAGAAACTGAGCAAGAAATCTTGATGAGCAGCGAGCTGGCAAAAAATCTTGGTCTCTCTATCGGAGAAGAGATCACACTTATTTCATCCACAATGTTCAGCGCAATGACCATCCAGAATTTCAAAATGAGTGGAGTTATCAAATTCGGCACACAAGCTTTGGATAAGACTGCAATTTTATTGGATATCACAGCAGCACGTGATTTTTTGAACATGGAAAATACAGCAAGTGAGATATTGGGATTTCTACCAAAATATCGTTATCACGAAGAAAAATTGCAAAAGATCAGCGCCGAATTCAATCGTAAATTCTCGCAAAAAGAAGATGAATTTTCTCCAATTATGATCCCTTTGCAAGAACAAGCAAATATGAGGTTTATTTTAGAGCAAAGTAAAACAAATATTTCTCTCATCCTTTTTATCTTCATCTTTGTGATGTCGCTTGTGCTTTGGAATGCTGGTTTGCGTAATGGCATCAGACGCTATGGTGAGATCGGCGTGCGGCTGGCTTTAGGCGAAACAAAAGCACATATCTATCTTTCGATGATCTGGGAAGCGATCATCATCGGTTTTTTTGCTTCTCTGATCGGAACAGCCCTGGGACTGGCGATCTCCTATTATTTGCAAATTCATGGCGTAAATATCTCTGGTTTGATGAAAAACGTTTCGATGGTGATGGGCTCAACAATGCGGGCTCAAGTTACAGCAAAAAGTTACATGATCGGATTTGTGCCCGGACTTTTCGCTTCTGTTCTCGGTGCAGTTTTTTCCGGGATCGGCATCTATCGACGGCAAACAGCACAATTATTCAAGGAGTTAGAAGAATGAAAAATATCTTTTGTTCACTTTTCATTTTGCTTTTGCAAAATCTTTATGCTCAAAATATATCAGGAAAAGAAATTTTACAAAAAGTTGACCAAAATATGCTCAGCAATTCACAGATCGCCGTGAGTTCAATGACCATTCACGGCAGACGAACATCTCGCACATTACGTCTTAAAACCTGGATCCAAGGCGAAGATAAATCTTTTTCTGAATATCTTTCACCACCTCGTGAAGCAGGAACAAAAATGCTGAAACTAAAAAATAAGCTTTGGATCTACGAACCAGATTCCGACCGCTCGATTCAGATATCAGGCCACATGCTGAGACAAAGTGTCATGGGCTCCGATCTTTCTTATGAAGATATGATGGAAGAAGATGAACTCAACACAATGTATCATGTCACGATTATCGATACGACAATTCTGCAGAAGCGCTCTTGCTGGATATTATTTCTGGAAGCAAAAGATGAAACCGTCAGCTATCCACAAAGAAAATTGTGGGTTGATCAAACAAGATTTTTGGTTATGCAGGAAGAACGTTTTGCCAAAAGTGGGAAATTGTTGAAAAGCATCAAGGTAAATGATGTCTGGAAGATCGACAACCGCTGGTACCCTCGCAAAATGGTCTTCAAAGATGAATTGAAAGCAGGAAAAGGCACAGTCTTTGAGCTGGAAGAAATTGAATTCAACGTGGAAATTCCCGCCATCAAATTCACTAAAGCCAGCTTGAGAAAGTAAATCAAGATTCTATTCTTGATATCATTAACAATGAATAAAAAGATTATTCAAGATCATTACTCCACAACCGATGGCGGCTTCAGATATTATTTCATTTACCCGGATTGAAAATGGAATAACCTGTTTTCAGCTACTTAGCCTCAAATAATCAAAAGATTAGAATGAGCGATTTATTGACATATATATTGGATTTCGATTTTTGACAAATTGTAATGAATTTAAGCGAGAAATATAGGTTATTTGTGATCAATGAACTCAAAGATGAGCTCAAAGATGAGCTCAAAACAAAAGAATTGAGCTTGTTCCAGATCTTCGGAAATACCAATCCAATTTATCTGGAGATCGGCAGCGGTAGAGGTGAATTTATTTTGCAAAAGGCAAAACAGAATCCGCAGATAAATTTTTTGGGAATTGATTCCAAAGAAAAACGGATCAAAACGATCTTGCGTAATATGACCGAAAATAGTCAAAATAATCTGCGTCTGTTCAGATCATTTGTGGACAAAGAAACAATGCAAATCTTTCCTGACGCCATTTTTTCCAAAGTTTATATTTTACATCCAGACCCCTGGCCCAAAAGAAAACATCATCGTCGCCGTTTGATAAATCAAGGTTTTCTGAATGTCCTATCCCAAAAAATGAAGATCAATGCAGAAATAGAATTAGCTACTGATCATAGAGAATATGCGGATTGGATCATTCACCACTTTTCAAGACGTCAGGATTTCGCTTCTAATTTCGAAAATGGTTTCACCAAAATTGTGACAAAAGATCACATTCCAACTTATTTTGAAAATAAAAAAAAAGCTGAAGGTTTTCAGCCAATATTTATGAAATTTCAAAAACAGGATAAAAAATGAATAAAAAAAAGTTTGAAGAATTATTCGAGAAAAATATTGCCAGAATCTCAAAAATGTATAGTGAATACGCCTGTTCAAACGAAAAAGCCTATCGCTTGAAACAAGACGATAACTGCTACTTACGCACAGATTTTGCCATCGACCGTGATCGCATTTTACACAGCGGTGCCTATCGCCGGTATCAAGGAAAAACGCAAGTTTTTTCGTTCACAAACATGTTCGATGAAGAAACTTCCAACCGCAGTCTGCACACAACTTACGTTTCACAGATCGCACGCACAATCGCTAATATGCTGGGTTTAAATCTGGAATTGGTCGAAGCAATTGCACTGGGGCACGATCTGGGTCATCCACCTTTTGGTCATGATGGCGAGATGGCTTTGAGCAAAAAGTGCATCGCTCATAATATCGGAGAATTTCATCATAATATTCAAAGCTTGCATGTCGTTGATCACATTTCCCGCAAAGGTTATGGCTTGAATCTCACTTTCCAGGTACGAGACGGCATCATTTCTCACGACGGTGAGGTTCACAATCGTATCCTAAAACCAAATCGTCATAAGACGGAAAAGGATATTCAAAATTATATTGCTCAAAAAAAAATTGGAAAAAAAGTAGAATGGATGCCAGCAACTCTGGAAGGCTGCGTTGTGCGTATTTCCGACACGATCGCCTATATTGGACAGGATATCGAAGACGCGATCCGACTGGACATTTTGAAACGGGCAGACATCCCAGCTGATTGCAGAAATTATCTCGGTGAAACTAATAGTCAGATCATCGATACGCTGGTGAAAAGCGTCATTTTGAATAGCTATGAAAAAGATGAAATCGCCTTTGATGAGGAGACTTCTCACTATTTACTGAAACTGAAGAAATTCAATTACGCCCGTATATACACAAATAAAAACGTGAAAAAAGCCAGAAAGAAGATCGAACGCAGTCTGGACGTCCTTTTCGACGAATATCTGGAAGATATCATTGAACAGGAGCGCTCTTCTCATATCTTTGCTCATTTTTTGAAACGAAAAAATGAAAAATATCTCATATCCTATTCCAATCCCGAAAAAGTGAGAGATTTTATCGCTACTATGACGGATCGTTATTACAATGAAGAAGTAAAAAGATATCTGCTACCCGGAAGTTTTTATTGATAAAAATTCCCGATATTTTTTTTTTACACAAATTTTATAAAAAAAAAGGAGATTATATGGAATTATCAGATTTCATCAATGAATCAGATAAATTGAAAGATAAAATTGAACAGCTTCGGAGGTTACTTTGACATCTCCACAGTGAAAGCAAATATCGCTGAATTGGAAAAGAAAATGAGTGCCCCAAACTTCTGGAATGATCAGAAAAAAGCAACAAAGATCACAAAAAGAATGAATAATTTACAAGCACAATTGAAAAAAGAACAAAAGATCACAGACATCGATGAAGATTTGCAGACATACAAATTGTTACTGGAAGAAGAATTTCAGAAAGACCTATTAGAAGAAGCGGAAAAAAAATTGCAGTCCTATCAGAAATTGATCGAAAAACTGGAAATTGAATCCATCTTGAATGGAAAGACAGATCGTAACGATGCTGTTCTCACAATTCATCCTGGAGCAGGTGGCACCGAATCTCAGGATTGGGCAGAAATGCTTTTGCGAATGTATCAACGCTGGATTGAAAAAAATGACTTTAGATCCGAAATCGTCGATCTGCAACCAGGTGAAGAAGCTGGGATCAAAAGCGTCACTCTCGAAATATTTGGTAATTACGTTTTTGGCTATTTGAAAGCAGAAGCAGGCATTCATCGACTGGTGCGACTTTCTCCTTTCAATGCGCAGGGAAAACGGCAAACTTCTTTTGCTTCGGTTTTTGTCTATCCGATCATTGATGATGATATTCAGATCGATATCGATCCAAACGATCTGCGCATCGATACATATCGCTCCAGTGGAAAAGGAGGACAAGGCGTGAATACGACCGACTCCGCTGTCCGCATCACACATCTGCCTTCGAACATCATCGTGCAATGTCAGAATGAACGTTCACAACTGCGCAATAAAGAAGTGGCAATGCAAATCCTGCGTTCCCGCCTCTATCAGCATCTCGAAGAAAAAAGAGAAAAAGAAAAGCAAAAATTGGAAAATAAAAAAACTGAGATCGGCTGGGGAAATCAAATCCGATCCTACGTTTTCCATCCCTATCAAATGGTGAAAGATCATCGCACAGAATATGAAACGGGAAATATCAGCAATGTGATGGACGGAAATATCGATGAATTTATCGACGCTTATCTGAAAATGAAGATTCAGGAATTATGAATTATAAAGAATTAATTCCAAAATTGAATAAACAAAAACTTCCGCAACACATTGCGATCATAATGGATGGAAATGGACGCTGGGCAGATCAACACAAAAAAAGACGGATCGAAGGGCATCGTGCCGGCGTGAAAGCAGTGCGCAGGATCGTGGAAACCGCAGTGGAAATTGAACTTGCTTATCTAACCGTCTATGCCTTTTCCACCGAGAATTGGCGCAGATCAAAGAATGAAGTGAGTTATCTTTTGAAACTGATCATGGATTCATTGATCAAAGAGATCGATGAACTGAACAAAAATAATGTTAATATCCGATTCATCGGTAGCAAAAAAGAGCTCTCCAAAAAATACAATAAAAAGGTCATAGAAACCTGCAAAAAAAGCTGGAATAATAATGGATTGCACTTGAACGTTGCGATGAATTATGGCGGGCGACGGGAACTTCTCGATGCGATACAAGAGATCGTAGCAGACAGCAAAAGTGGTAAATTATTAGAAGCAGAGATCAACGAAAATAAAGTGAATGAATATCTTTATACTGCAGGCATGCCAGATCCTGATCTGGTGATTCGAACCAGCGGAGAAGAGCGTCTATCGAATTTTTTGATCTGGCAAAGTGCCTATTCCGAATTTTGGTTCACCAAAACTCTGTGGCCAGATTTCAGTCGCAGAGATTTTATCAAAGCTATTCTGGATTATCAAAAACGCAAACGACGTTATGGAGCAAGAAAATGAATCTACTGAAACGAATTATCGTTGCCATAATATTCATTCCGCTGCTATTGTTTATTTTTTATGTTGGCGATATTCCGCTTATGTCTCTTTTGATGATAATTTCCGTCATTATGATCCAAGAATTTCGCGAAATGCTGATGAGCAAAAAAATTGTTTTATCACGAGCTATCATTCCTTTGAATGCTGTTCTCTTTTTGTGCTTTCTGAATTTTTCACTGCAAATCACTTTTTTTGTTTTACTCGGAATATTTCTATTTCTTGCTGCACGCTACATTTTCACAAATCAGATCGAAAATGCATTTCAAAAAATAGCCTATTCAACTTTTGGCATTTTTTACACCGGCTTCCTTTTCTCTTTTATTTTTCACATCAGGAATTTTGCAAATGGTGCTTACCTCGTTTTGATCATGCTGATCCTGACCTGGATCACAGATTCTGTGGCATATTTTGTTGGAAAACATCTTGGTAAACACAGAAGATTATTTGCTGCCAGCCCGAATAAATCTCTCGAAGGTTTTGTCGGCGGCATTGCAGCTGCTTTTATCTTCGCCTGTTTATTTCAGACCTTTTTACCAATTTCTTTTCAAAATGCAATCTTTTTAGGATTGGCAACTGGTATTTTTGGCCAATTTGGAGATCTTTTTGAATCAATGCTGAAGCGCGATCTTGATCGGAAAGATAGCTCTGCATTTTTGCCAGGACACGGTGGTATTCTCGATCGTTTTGACAGTTTACTTTTTGCTGCTCCAACTTTGTTTGCCATGTTAACTATCTTTAATTGAAAGAATTATGGAAAATTCAAACATCGAACAAAGAATAATTTTGATCACCGGCGGAGCTGGCTTTATCGGCTCAAATTTTATCGAATATTTATTGAAAAAATATGAGAATTATAAGATCATTAATTTCGATAAATTGACTTACGCTGGAAACGTAAACAACCTTTTTTTCACGGCTGAACATCCCAATTACACATTCTTTCGCGGTGATATTACTGTCGAAAAAGATGTGGAAAATGTCTTTGAACAATTCAATCCTGAGATCGTGATCAATTTTGCCGCTGAAACGCATGTCGATCGCAGCATCGTCAATCCTGATAAATTCTTGCGAACAAATGTCTTGGGCACACAAAAATTGATCAATCAGGCTCAAGAAAATAAGATAGAAAGGTTCATCCAGATTTCAACTGATGAGGTTTATGGTTCTGTCAAACCAACTGCGCTTTGTACCGAGAACTCTTCCCTGCATCCAGATAATCCTTATGCTGCCAGTAAAGCCGCTGCCGATCACTGTGTCATCGCTGCTCAAAACACCTATAGTCTGCCGATAAATATCATCCGATCCAGCAATAATTTCGGTCCCTATCAATTTCCAGAAAAATTCGTCCCGCTCATCATCAATAACCTTTTGCAGAAAGAAAAAATTCCACTTTATGGCGATGGGAAAAGTATCCGCAATTGGCTTTTCGTGAAAGACTTTTGTCGAGCTCTCGATCTGGTGATGCACGAAGCGGAAGCTGGAGAAATTTATAATGTCGCTTCCGATAATTTCATCGAAAATATTGAATTGGTAAAGATCATTTTGGAAAAGACAAAAAATGATGAGCAGTTCATCAATTTTGTGAAAGAGAGGCCGGGACATGACCATTGCTATTCCATTAGTTACAAAAAAATTAAGAAAGAATTAGGTTGGAAACCGAAGATGAATTTTTTGACTGGTTTGGAGCAGACGATCATCTGGTATCAAAACCATCAGAATTGGTTGCAAGAGATTAATTCTGGACTTTATCAAAAAATGAACGAAGAAATTACAAAAAATAACTTATTGGAGTCATGACCTTGAAATCATTTCAGATATTGATCATTGCTTTGACATTCTCCGCTTGTTCATCATTTGATCTTCAGCTCAATAAAACATTACCCGCTTCAAAAAAACGAGAAGAGATCAAAGCAGAAAAAAAAGAAGAAGTAATTGTGCCAAAAGACAGTTTGGCAACGCAATTGAACGAGATCATCCAATTAAAGAACAATGAATTGGATTCCTTGTATCAAAAGTTACAAGAACAAGAATTTATCATTGATTCGTTAGAATTTATGCTGGAGATAGCTAATAATCGGATCGCGATAAACCAGGATTTTATCATTCCCGATTCGATTATCTTTGCCGGCAGAAAATTCGATCTAAAAAATGAACGTATCTTCCAAAAATTCAAGGACATTTATGAGGCAGAATTGAAAGTGGCATATCGTTTCATTCCCCGCAGCGGGAAATATTTTTCCTATTTTGATTCGATCTTCACAAAATATAATGTCCCTCTTGATGCCAGATATCTGGCAATCGCTGAAAGCCGCTTATCACCGGTGGCAGGCTCTCGAGTCGGAGCTATGGGCATCTGGCAATTTATGCCTTCAACAGCAAAAGGATATGGCATGAAAATAAATTCTTTTGTTGATGAAAGAAGAAATGTCTTTCTTTCTACAGTAGCTGCCGCTAAATATTTGAATAATGCCTATACTATGCTGAAAAAACGCGGAGCTGAAGATTGGCTGCTTGCTATGAGCGCATATAATGCCGGTGTCGGAAGCATCAGACGTGTCATCAAACAACAGAAAGCTCACGACTTTTTTGATCTTGTGCTCCGTGTCGATGAAACAAACAAATATGTCTGGAGAGCAGCCGCCATCAAGCTGATCATGGAGAATCAAAAAGATATCTTTGGTAAAGAATTTGAATTGCAAAAGCCGATTTTATCCGAAAATCAGCTGGTGAAATTAACGTTGAAAGGTCATTATAAAATTGATGAATGGGCTTCTGCAAAGGGAACTTCATTGGGAAAAGTATTGGAATTAAATCCCTGGATCAAGATCTATCAACAAAGTAGAAAACGCTATTCTGCGATCAATAATGTGGTGCTACCGCCAGGAGATTATGAGATCCTGATTCCAAAAGGAAACAATGAAGATAGCAAACTTCTGGCAAAAATTGAGAAGCAGTTTCTCGATAAAAATGCAGGATTTTTCACGCATCATATTGTGAAAAAAGGAGATAATCTTTATAATATTGCCAGGAAATATCGAACCACGATCAGCAAAATAAAAAATCTCAACGGGCTGCGTTCAAATGTTATCTATCCTGGACAAAAATTAAAATTGTACGGTGCAAACACACCTAATTATTATGTGGTAAAAAAAGGCGAAACGGTTGGTGAGATTGCAGACAAGCTGGGAGTTTCATCGCGGCATATCATTTCCAAGAATAATTTGAATAATAATGGAGGAATCGTCATTATCCAACCAGGACAAAAACTTTATTATTGATGAAGAACAGGAATCAAAAATGAGAGGAAAATTCATCACATTTGAGGGGATCGAAGGTTGCGGGAAATCTACGCAAGCAAGATTATTGTCTGAATATTTTAAAAACGAAAAAAAGAAAGTTCTATTGACGCGAGAACCTGGTGGTCCACCCATTTCAGAAAAGATCAGAAGCATCCTTTTGGATAATGAGAACAGTGAAATGGTCGCTCGAACTGAAGTTTTGCTCTATTCTGCCAGTCGCAGTCAACACACAGCAGAATGGATAATTCCAACTTTGGAACGAGGTTTGCATGTTATTTGCGATCGTTATTATGATTCTACTCGAGCGTATCAAGGCGCAGCTCGCAAGATTGATCGAAAGATCATTGACATTATAACTACCTTTGCAAGTTTTGAACAAAAGCCAGATATCACATTTTTGATTGATCTTCCTGTAAAGATCGGGCTTTCCAGGATCATGAAACATACAGCAGATAGGCTGGAGCGCGAATCAACAGAATTTCACCAGAAAGTTCGTGATGCTTTTCTGGAAATCGCCTATCGAGAAAAGCAAAGATTTTGCATCATTGATGGAGCTCAATCTAAAGAGAAAATTCATGATGATATTTTAGAAAATTTATTGAAAAGGATAGAAATATGAAACTGAATAAAACAAGTAAATTAATACTCTCGATCAGTGTCATTGGCTGGCTGATAATCGGATTTTTTCTGTTCAATACTGTCGATGCCGATGCCCAAAATAATGACCGAAATGATCTGTTCCAAAAATTAGAAATATTTAATGAAGTGCTTTTTAAACTCAGAGAAAACTATGTGGATGAGCTTGATCTCGATGCTATCTTTGAATCCGCAATAGAAGGAATGTTAGACGAAACCGATCCTCACACAGTTTTCTTTCAACCCGATGAATTTGAAAAATTCACTACAAATACAAAAGGTGAATTCGGTGGACTTGGAATTTCCATCGATAAACGAGGAAGATATATCACGGTCGTTGCTCCGATCGAGGGAACTCCCGCCTTTCGTATGGGAATCCTGGCCGGAGATAAAATCGTCAAAGTGGATGGAGAAAGTATTGTTGGGATCGAAACCGATGAATCGATCAAGTTGATGCGCGGAGAACCAGGCACAAAAGTTTTGATCTCTATCAAACGTCCAGGCATTGAAGAAGAGTTAGAATTTGAGATTATTCGTGATATCATCAAGATCGACAGTATTCCCTATGCTTTCAAATTGGATAATGGAATCGGTTACATCAGAATTCGTCAATTCAATTCAAATACAACTATAGAATTGCAGGAAAACCTGAATGAGTTAGAATCGCAAGGAATTCGTGGACTGCTTATCGACCTGCGTTACAATCCTGGCGGTTTGCTCCGAGAAGCGATCAATACGGTAAATGAATTTATTGGAAAAGATAAGCTTGTTGTTTTCACAAAAGGACGATCAAAAGGTACAAATCGTGAATATTTCACGAACTATAACACAACTAGCAGTGGCTATCCTGTCGTCGTTCTCATCAATGGTGGCTCTGCCAGCGCTTCTGAAATTTTCGCCGGCTCGATGCAAGATTGGGACCGTGGCTTGGTCGTTGGAGAAACTTCCTTTGGCAAAGGCTCTGTGCAAAGATTATTCCCGCTATCAAAAGGTAACGGCATAAAGATCACCACAGCAAAATATTATATTCATTCAGGACGCTGTATTCACAAAGATATTAATGATAAATTGCTAACTGATGAGCGCTTGCAAAATGGCGAACTTTCGTCAGAAGAGATCAAAGAAATGCAGGAAAAAGCTGAAGAAAAGAGCAAAGAAGAAATCTATTATACAGAAAGTGGACGCATTGTTTATGGCGGAGGTGGGATCACTCCTGATATTGAAATTGAACAATCGCGTCTAACTAATCTCGAAATTGAAATGAGAAGGAAAAATCTTTTCTTCAATTATTCAGTGGAATACATGCAAAAGCATCAAAATATCACTCCTGATTTCCAGGTTTCAAAAGCTGTTATTGAAGATTTTCTGGATTATGCACAAGAGCATGAAATAAGCTATGAACAAACAGAATTGGATAGCGCTTATACCTGGATCAAGAACCAATTGAGCAGCAATATCATTGGCAGAAAATTTGGTGAAGCCGAGCGCTATCGCATTGCTTTGAAGGAAGATTCACAATTGCAGAAGGCACTTGATATTTTTGATGAACATCCAACGCTCGAAACAATGTTCGAATATGCATCAAAATTGAAAAATCAAAAAAATGAGAATTAAAAAATAACATAATTTCTTAAAAGCCGCAAGTGCGGCTTTTTTTATTATGAAGAATAACACAAAAGACCTGACTCAAGGCAGCATTTTACGTCTATTACTCAAACTTTCTCTGCCCATTATGTTATCGAATTTTATGCAGATGTTTTACAATCTGACCGATACTTTCTGGCTGGGAAAATTAGGTGAAAATGCCAAAGAAGCTGTTTCTGTCGCCGGTCTAACCTATCCTCTCATTTTCTTTCTTTCCTCTTTTGGGATCGGATTCGTTATTGCTGGAACCTCACTCATTTCACAATATAAAGGTGCAAAATCAGAAGTTCTAATAAAAAAAGTGACCGGACAATTTACTTTTATCCTTGTCATATTTTCCATGATTTTCCTGAGTTTCAGCTATCTTTTTCTGGAAGATATTTTGAAGATTTTACAAGTTCCTTCACCGATCTTCGCAATTTCCAAACAATATATTTCGGTGATCTTGATCAGTGTGGTTTTTATGTTTATATTTCTCACTTATCAAAGTTTCGCTCACGGTTTAGGCGATACGATCTCACCGATGAAAATCCAATTGATCTCTGTCTCGTTGAATGTTGTTCTCGATCCGATATTTATTTTCGGGTTGGGCTTTATGCCGCGTCTGGAAATTCTGGGAGCAGCACAAGCAACTTTGATCGCACGATTCATCGGCGCAGGTCTTGCTGTTTATTTCATGAAGAAAAAATCACGCGAGATCATTCCCAGCTGGAAGCATATCAAACCTGACATTCAAATGCTGAAGAAGATATTCGATATCAGTATTCCAGCTTCTATTTCCCATTCCATCACCAGTTTTGGCTTTCTGATCCTGCAAGGTTTTGTGAATTCTTTCGGCACGGTCATCATCTCCGCTTTTTCCATTGGCAATCGCATGATCGGACTATTTATGATGCCGGCAATGGGTATCAGCAATGCATTAACGACGATGATCGGACAGAATCTGGGAGCGAAAAAGATTTCGCGTGCTATCAAAAGCGTGAAAGTCAGCTTTCTTTTCGTGATGGCAATAATGTTTGTTGGCTGTTTCATAATGTTTTTCTTCGGTTCATTCTTCACCAAATTTTTTATCGCCGATCCTGAAGTTGTCACAATTGGGATAAAAATGTTTCGCATCGTTTCAATCGCTGCTTTTATCTTCAGTTTGATGTTTGTTTTTATCGGTGTTTTCAATGGGTCTGGTCATACAAAACCAACTATGCTGCTGAATGTTTCACGATTGTGGTTTCTCAGAATTCCGCTGGTCTATCTGCTTTCTGGAAAAATTTTGGAGATCACTTTTTTCCGCAATAGTTTTTTAAAAGATCTTCTGGTGACCATTTCCAAACCGTTGTCAGGACACAGTTATGATGCACTCTGGTGGTCGATGCTCATCAGCAATATCGTGACTACAACTTTGGCATTTCTGCTTTATCAAAAAGGAAATTGGAAGAGAGGTAAAATATGAAGATCGATGGGACAATAACAACTTTGTTGCAAATACTTGCCTTGAAGAAAGTTAAGCGGCAGGGTTGGATCGATAATAATATTCCATTAGAAAACGTGGAATCTGTAGCAGATCACAGTTTTGGAACAGCAATTCTCGCCTTGCTGATCGGCACGGAATATTTTCCTGAACTGGATTTGAAAAAAGTTCTGATCTATGCTTTGATCCATGATCTGGGAGAGATCTTTGCTGGCGATATCACGCCCAAAGAAAATGTCAGTAACGAAAAAAAATATGAATTGGAAAAAAAAGCTTTTCAGAAATTATTTAATGATTTCCCACAACCGAAAAGATATTTGGATTTCTGGCAGCAGTTTGAAAAAGCAGAGAATCCTGAAGCTCGTTTCGTGAAACAATTAGACAAACTGGAAATGGCAATGCAGGCAAAGATTTATGAGGTCAATGAAAAAAAGAATCTGACCAATTTTTTTCACTCCGCCGAAAAATTGATCACAGATAAGTGTCTAAAAAAATTTCTGGAAAACATTCTTGATCGATAATTTTTTTAGTTTTTTAAATTTCAGTAATGACTTTTGATTGTCTTAGCCCCTCTATTACAGACGTTCTGACGGGCTTCTTTTTCTTTTTTAAAAATTAGTTTAACATCATTGAGATCGCAAAATTTTATTTTGGTGCTCCTTTTGATCAGGAAATATGTAAGATCATAAAACTATTATAGTTATGCGAAAAACTCCTTGACAGATAAAACCTCATTTTAAACAAAGTTCAGCGTTTGAATAATTTATAAAGGAGTAATGATTATGACAAAAGCAGATTTAGTAAAAGAAGTATCAGAAGATACCGGTATCATCCGAAGAGATGTCGCTCTGGCAGTCGATGCATTTATCGAAGCAGTCAAAGATGCTTTAAAAGATGGAAAACATATCGAGATCAGAGGTTATGGCACTTACAAATTGAAGAAACGTAAACAGCGAATTGGTCGAAATCCTAAGACTGAAGAAAAAGTCGTCGTGCCAGAAAGAATAGTGCCAACTTTCAAATTTTCGCGAGCTTTCAAAGAAGAAGTAAACGAATCGAACCAAGACCTTTTGGATTAAAAAATCAGGAGACAATATGCCTTGCGGAAAAAAAAGAAAGAAAAAGAAGATCACCAGACACAAGCGAAAAAAGCGATTACGAAAAAACCGTCATAAAAAGAAAAAATAGATATTATCAGAGCCGAAATGAAAGTTTCGGCTTTTTTTTATATTTCTTCTTCTGTAACTATTTTAATGCCATTTTCCGCTAATAATTTTGCTGTGATCCCCATTCCGTTTACGATTTTACCAGAATGACTTCCATCATAAATTTGCCCGAAACCGCAGGAAGGTGATCTTTGCTTCAGGATTGCTTTTGTGCAATGATACATTTTGGCGATCTTCAAAGTTTCTTCTGCACCTTTTCGAAATTGCTCTGTCACATCAAACCCATCTTTATTGATCACTCGCTGTTCTATAATCTCGGCTGGAATTCGTGGCGTTGCCAATCCTCCCAGCTGTTCAGGACAGACCAAGATCGCATTTTCATTTTTCATCAATTTTTCGATCTTTTCAGAAAAGTTATTATTGCCATCATATCGGCAATTCACTCCAGCCAGACAAGCGCTGATCAATATCATAATTTATCCTTCAATTCCGAAAGTTTATTTATGGCTTCCAAAGGCGTCAGATTATTCAGATCGAGATTTTTGATCTCTTCGAGAATCTTATCTTTCTTATCATTTTTTTCGATCAGCACATCAAAAATATCCAGTTGATCACGCGGTGTAGAAGATACTTTTCTGGCATTTGCTGATAAACCTTGAGGACTCAATTCGTGAGCTTCCAGATTTTTCAGGATAATTTTTGCTCGCTTGATCACTTTTTTGGGAATTCCTGCCAATCTGGCTACCTGAATACCATAGCTTTGATCTGCGCTTCCACGTTTGATCTTACGCAAAAAGATAATTTCATCATTCCATTCTTTCACTTGAATATTAAAATTTTTCACTTTGGGCAGGATATTCTCCAGCTCTGTTAATTCATGATAATGCGTGGCAAAAAGCGTTGTGGCAGCGATTTTTGGATTATTATGGATATGCTCCACGATTGCCCAGGCAAGACTGAGTCCATCAAACGTGCTGGTGCCTCTTCCGATCTCATCCAACAAAATGAGTGAATCATTTGTGGCAGAATTCAGGATATTCGCAGTTTCGATCATTTCGACCAGAAAAGTGCTTTGTCCCATCGCCAGATTATCAGCCGCACCGACGCGAGTGAAGACATGATCAAAGATCGGGATATTTGCTTTTTCGGCTGGAATAAAGCTTCCCATTTGCGCCATGATCGCCAATAATCCGACCTGACGAAGATAGGTCGATTTTCCGGCCATATTCGGTCCCGTTATCAAGATGATCATATTGCTATCATGATCCATCATCACGTCATTCGGAATAAATTCTTCTTCTTCCAACAGATATTCGATGACAGGATGCCTACTGTTATTGATCTGGATACTTCTTTCCTCGTTGAAAATCGGTTTATGATAATTGCGTTTGTAAGCTAAATATGCAAAATTTGTGAGTACATCAAGATAAGCCACGACATAGACGAATTTTTGCATTAGTGCAACTTTCTGATTCAGCTGCTGGCGAATTTCCAGAAATAATTCATATTCCAAATTTTTTATTCGCTCTTCTGCTCCCAAAACTTTTGCTTCATATTCTTTCAATTTCGGGCTGATATATCTTTCCGAATTGACCAACGTTTGCTTGCAAATATAATGCTCTGGGATCTTATCTTTGTGCGTTTTTGTAACTTCCAGATAATAGCCAAAGACTTTGTTATATCCAACCTTTAGTGATGGAATTTTCGTCTTTTCTTTTTCTTCATTTTCGAGACGGGCGATCCAAGATTTTCCATTTTTACTCACTTCCCGCAGATCATCCAGATCCTCATCATATTTTGCTTTAAAGATACTTCCTTCAGTGATCAAAAGCGGCGGATCTTCTTTGATCGAAATTTCGATCAGTTCAAAAATTTCGGAATAATCTTCAATCTCGCTTTGTAATTTTTTGATAAGTGTTGTATCCAATTGTGCGATGATCTCAAAGATCAATGGCGCTGCCGAGAGATAGTCTTTCAGAGCAAGCACATCACGCGGGTTGATGCGCATCGTTCCCACTTTGCTGATGATTCTGCTCAAATCACCGATCTTAGATAGAACTGCACGCAAATCTTCCATAATAGTAAAATTATCGATCAAGGTTTCGACTGCATCCAATCTGGAATTGATCTCGTTTTTATCCAGAAGAGGATTCAACATCCAATCTTTCAATTTTCGTGCGCCCATCGGAGTTTGTGTTTTATCCAGAACAGAGATCAAGGTGCCAAAATTTTTTCCATAACGGAGTGAATGTGTTAATTCCAGATTTCGTCGTGAGATTTCATCCAGTCTCATAAAATTATCAAGCGAATAATAGCGGAGCTCGATGACGTGTTGCATTTCATTATTTTTTAGAGACTTCAGATAAGCCAGCGCCATGCCGGCTGCAGTAATTCCAAAAGATTTTCCCTTCGCTCCAAATCCTTCTAAAGTTTTTGTATGAAAATGTTTTTGCAGAACTTTTTTTGCTTCATCAGGATCAAAGAACCAGCTTTCATAGATCGTGATGGTCAAAGCATTTTCCAGATTAATTTTTTCAATGAAAGCTTTTTCGCTCTCATTTTCCACCACGATCTCTACCGGCTGTGTTCTCTGCAATTCATTTGCCAGTTTGTCTTGTGCGAATTCTGTGAATAAAAAATCTCCTGTTGAAATATCAATAAGCGCAAATCCGATCTTTTTTTCTTTATGATAGATTGCTGCAAGGAAATTGTGATCGGTCTTGGCAATTATTTTATCATCCAAGATCGATCCCGGCGTGATGATATCGACAATGCCTCTTTTAACCAAACCTTTTGCTTTTCTGGGGTCTTCCAATTGTTCACAGATCACAACTTTGCGTCCTCTTTTCACCAATTTATCCAGATAATTTTCTAGAGCATGATGGGGAAAACCAGCAAGTGGAACTGGTTGTTCTGCCTTTTTATCTCGAGCCGTAAGCGTGATACCCAGAATTTTTGAGACGATTTTTGCATCATCGAAGAAAGTTTCATAAAAATCTCCCATCCGAAAAAGCAAAATTTTATCAGGATGTTTTTCTTTGATATCCAAAAATTGTTTTAACATTGGAGTGATCTTTTTCTTTTCCATAGTCAAAACCGATCAATAGCGTTTTAGAACAAAGGATTCGATATTTCTTTGCTTCAATTCAGCAGAAACTTTTTTGAGCTTGTTCTCTTCTTCGAATGGTCCGACTGCGACGATGAATAATTTTTTATCATTTTTTATCTTGGGAAAAATATCGATTTGATAGCCATAGGAACGGATTATCTTTTGATAATTCTCTGCATTTTCTTTGGAATTGAAAGCCCCCACCTGCAAATACAATTTCAGCTCATTATCATCTTTTGAAACCTTTTCGGCAATGATCTCCTGCAGCTTTTTTTCCTGCGTGATGATCTCATCGATCTTTTCTTCTGCCAAAAAGCTGATCATCGTATGGGGAAAGTCTTTTTTGATCTTTTTATAGCGCTGCAAAGCTTCTCTGTTCTTTCCCATCAATTCATAACAATTTCCCATCTTATAATGTAAAAAAGGAATGTTATTTTCAATATATTTGGATTTTCGCAAAGTTTCCAGAGTGTTCAACGCGCGTTTATACATTTCCTGTTTAATATAGGATTCTGCGATCAAAAAATAGGCGATTTCGATTTGATCATTATTTTCACTTGTGGTGATAAAATTCTGGGCAGAAATGATGGCACGATGGAATTTTTTTGTTTCCAGATAAGATTTCGCCAGCCAGAAATGTTTTTCGATCACTTTTGCGTGATTGATCTTCTGCAAATTTTTGATCGCAAGAATATAATTTCTTCTCAGAATGGAAAGTTTCGCCAGCTCCAAATATGCTTTTTGCCCTTCCAAAGTATGAGAATTCTTTTCCGCAAACGTTTGTAATGTTTCGGCAAAACCTGTCTGCTTCTGCAAAATATCTGCTAATTGGAGATTTGCTTCATTTTTAGAAGTTGCAGCAACCAGGTTCAAAGCAAAAAATATAATTAGTATAGTTTGGATTTTTTTCATGATATTTTTTTTCTGACCAACCCGAAAGCAGGAAGCTTCTGTGAATTTTTTAGATAAATTTGAGTATTTGGTTTTGTAAATTCGATCTCATTGCCGTCTGCATCCCAGATTTCTTGGACTGTGAAAGAAATATCTTTTTTTTGGTCGGGAAAAATAAATTCAATTTCTTCACCGAGGGAAAATTTTGCCAGGACATCGATCAAAACCAGTTTGTTTTTAACTTTCACGATCTTACCCAAATACTGATAATTTCGGATGTAAGATGATTCTTCATGATTCTGAGTATCCGTTGCATCAAATCGATGAAAAAAACCTTCTGTATATTTTCGGTGACTGACCTTTTTCAGCTCATCACGAAAGACAGCGATCTTTTCTGGTTGATCTGCAAAAGTTATCGCATTTTTATAGGCTCGCGTCAGAACTGCTGTGTAATAAGCGCTTTTCATCCGACCTTCGATCTTGATGCTATCAATTCCTGCAGTTTTGATCTTCTTTATCTGATCAAACAAGCATAGGTCTTTGGAATTGAAAAGATAGGTTCCCTTCTCATCTTCTTCGACGAAAAATCGCTGATCAGGACGTTGTTTTTCGATCAGTTCATATTGCCAGCGACAGGGTTGTGAGCAATTTCCACGATTTGCATCACGTCGATTGAAGAAAGCGCTCAATAGACATCTGCCAGAATATGCCATACACATTGCGCCATGCACAAACATTTCCAGTTCAATTTCAGGACATTTTTCTCTGATCGTCAAAATTTCGGCAAACGTTAATTCTCGCGCCAGAATAATTCTCTTCGCTCCTTGTCTTTGCCAGAATTCTACAGCTTTGTAGGAAGTAACATTTGCCTGTGTGCTGATATGGATCGGAATATCAGGAGCATATTGTTGCGCCATCAAAAATATACCAGGATCTGAAATGATGAGTGCATCGACTTTTATTTCATTCAAAAATTGAAGATAGGAAGGTAACTTTTGTAAATCGGAATTATGAGCAAAGATATTTACGGTTATATATATCTTTTTTTGGTGAGAATGACAAAATTGCACTGCTGCTGATAATTCAGTCTGGGAAAGATTCGAACTTTTTGCTCTCAAACCAAAAGATCTTCCTGCTGCATATACAGCATCAGCGCCAAAATTTATCGCAGTTTTTAATTTTTCAAAATTACCAGCGGGAGCTAATATTTCTGTCATCTGCTCATGACTTGTAAAAACTCATCATTGTTTTTTGTATTACCCATCTTATTTTTGAGCATTTCAATACCTTTCAACGGGCTCATGCCTTTGAGGAACTGGCGCAGCACAAACATTCGTTGCACTTCTGCTTTGGTGAGAAGAAGCTCTTCTCTTCTCGTGCCAGATTTCACCAGATCGACAGCAGGATACATACGGAGATCGCTGATAGTGCGATCGAGAACGAGTTCCATATTTCCTGTTCCTTTAAATTCTTCAAAGATCACTTGATCCATTCTGCTTCCGGTATCCACAAGAGCTGTGGCGATAATTGTCAGACTGCCTTTTTCCAGAGTATTCCTGGCAGCTCCGAAGAATTTTTTTGGTCGATGTAAAGAGCCTGCATCCAGTCCTCCAGAAAGCACTCTACCGCTGGAAGGTTGTGCCATATTATAGGCTCTTGCCAAGCGTGTGATACTATCTAACATAATGACAACATCTTGTCCTAACTCCACCATTCGCTTTGCCTTTTCGATCACCATTTCCGAAACCTGGATATGATTTCGTGGCTGTTCATCAAAAGTGGAACTGACCACTTCAGAATTTTCAGGGATCAAGATCCTTTTCATTTCTGTCACTTCTTCAGGTCTTTCATCGACCAACAGCACAATCACATAAACTTCTTTATGATTGGTCAAAATGGCATTTGAGATATTTTGCATCAGAACGGTTTTCCCTGTTCTGGGAGCGGCAACGATCAGACCTCTTTGACCTTTTCCGATCGGTGTGAAAAGATTCACTATACGCGTCGAATAATTATCGTGAGCCGTTTCCAAATTTAGACGTTCTTCCGGATAATAGGGTGTGAGTTTATCAAAATTGGGAACATCTCTAATTCTTGAAGGTGCTCGATGATTCACCGAATCAACTCTGATCAAAGCAAAATATTTTTCTTCATCTTTGGGTGCTCTTGCTGGTCCTGAAACTACATTTCCCTTTTTCAAACCAAATAGTTTTATCTGAGAACTTGAAACATAGACATCATTTTTTCCATGCGTATAATTATTTTCTTTGAATCGAATGAAACCATAGCCATCATCAGTGATCTCCAAACTTCCTGACACGAAGGCAAGGCCTTCCTGCATCGCTTGAACTTCAAATATTTTGTGCAAAAGTTCATTCTTTTTCATTCCAGCAATATCTTGGATATCATAATCCTTTGCTATTTTGCGCAGTTCCGTAAGATTTTTTTCAAATAGAACGGTTGTTTTTATCGACATTTTTGCTCCTTATAATTGTCTCTTTTATGTCCTTAATTTAAGTTGTGTTAAATTCTGGTCAAAAGAATTGGTGTCAAGATTTAATATTTTTTTAACAAAAAAATGATCCTTCCAAATTTCTTTGCAAATTTTCATTGCCGATCAATCATACTTTCAAAGTTTTGTTTACTATGAAAATTAAAAAAATGCTGAAAAACCAAATCGAATTTTGTCTGTTCAAAATATTTCTTCTGATCTTTGGATTATTGCCCTATAAATTCGTGCGAAAATCATTAGGAAAGCTATTTCTTTGGGGCGGAAAATTTCTTAACATCAGAAGATCAGTTGCTGCAAAACAGCTTCATTTGATCTTTCCCAAAAAAAGCGAGACCGAGCGAGACGATATTTTGGA
>JAGYMQ010000035.1 GCA_018400535.1 Candidatus Cloacimonadota bacterium | reverse complement strand
GTTTCAAAATCGATTGTGGTTGTCTGTCCCCACACCAAACTCACACTAAAAACTAACAAAACGAGTAAAATTCCTGTTCTTTTCATTTTTTCCTCCTAATTTTTTTCATAATTATTCACACTTTGCAGGTGAAGCATAAGAACGTCGCTTGCAAATTTTCAATGAAGAAAAATATGTCTTTTGGCCATTTCATGATCGATCAATCAGGTCTTTAGTAAAAGACAATTCTTTTTTCTTCATAACACACTATTTTATAATCACTTATTTAGATTAAGTAGCTTGCTTTTCCTTTATTGAATTGTCAAATATTTTTTTGATTTTCTTTATTCGTTCAATTGAAAGTGAAAAGCAGCTTAGTTCTGCATATTATTCATATAAAAATTTTGCCGAACAGATTATCAATTTTCGCAAGAAGTCATTGAGTTGATCATATTTTTTATTGAAGTTTTTTTAGTTTGGAAAAGAAATTGCTTTCCATCACGTTTGATATTTTTTTAATTAAAACTCAAGATTGACAACCTCGGCTTTCCAAAATAGTGAGGGAAAAAATTAGAAGGGGGAGCAAATCGAAGGAAAAAATTATGAAAGAAAAGATCGTTATGCTTTTATGGATTCTGACAAATTCTTTATTTGGCGGGATTTTTTTAGATCAATCTGGAACGAAAATAGATGTTTCGGGTAGTTTTGAACTGGAAAAGATTGAGACACAGGAAATCGCTGCGGAAAATTATTCGCAGATAGAGATCAAAGATTGCCAGAATTCTTTGATCTCGGGCAAGTTACAACTTCCCATCTATTCCCGGTTGATTGCCTTGCCAGCGATTGGGAATTATCAGTGCACAAAATCCGATCATGAATTCGACGAAATATTTTTGGAACACCAGCTGAGTCCAATTGATGCCAGAAGCATTGATGATGAAATATTTTCTCAGGATAAATGGTTTCCCGAAGAAATTGTAAAAATTGGTGATCCTGTCGTGATGGCTGGCAATCGTTTTTCGCAGATCACGATCAGTGCAGTGCAATACAATCCTTTCCAGAAAAAATTGAGATTAATAAAAAATCTCGATCTTGAATTCGAATTGAATAACTCCGATCCTATTAATATTTCTCAGCGCAAAACGTCTTCTCGTGCTTTTGAAAAAATAATGGATCAAAAAGTGTTTGGTAATAATTATCGTCCGGAAACCGAACACGGTCAATATTTATTTATTGCGCCACAGAGCACTGTCACCACTCTGCAACCGCTGTTACGTTGGAAAGAAAAGCTGGGATTTCAGACTCATCTGGAAACGCTCGAAGATATTGGCTACGATCCGGCTCTGATCAAAGCCTATTTACAAAATGCCTATGATAATTGGGAAACTCCGCCGGAATTCGTTGTTCTGGTTGGCGATGTGACAGGCAATATCCAATGTCCCGCAGAATACGTGGAAGGTTATCTCTATCCCTATTGTGTAACGGATCATTATTATGCTCTTTTAGATGGAGACGATTATTTTCCCGATATATTTATCGGCAGATTATCGGTGCAGGATCAGATCGAATTGATGACGATCGTGGCGAAAATAATCCGCTATGAAAGTGATCCTTTCACTGCCATCGATTGGTTTGATAAAGCGCTGATGGTAGGTTATGTGGAAACATATAATGGTTTTTCGCAAAGAGAAACTTTGCTGGAGATCAGAGATAAATTGTTAAATTTTGAATATACGCAGGTTGATACTTTTATTGCGCCCTCACAGTCTGGTTCGACACTTCTGGAAAATATGATCAACGAAGGACAAACGATGATCTGCTACCGCGGCGCTGGTGGTCCGATCTATTGGAGTGGAGGAATGAGCGGCCCAATGTTCACAGTCGATAATATTCCCAATCTCACAAATGGCTATATGCTTCCGGTGGTGCACAGCATGACCTGTGGTGGTGGAGATTTTGCTGCTGGTGAATTGCAAACTTGTTTTGGAGAACTTTGGCTTGCGGCTGGAAGTCCGGGTGCACCGAAAGGTGCGATCGGTTTCATCGGACCGAGTGAACGTGACACAAAAACCTGGTTCAACAATCCTAATGCGCTGGGGATCTATCAAGGGCTCACGCAGGAAGGATTGTATCGCTGTGGTGAGATGCTTTTGCGCGGAAAAATGGAATTATATTATGCTTTTCCCTTTTCTCACGATTGGGGAGGAGCGGAGGATTCTGATCAATTTTATTTTTATGTCTATAATCTGTTGGGCGATCCGGGACTTCAAGTGTGGACCCACACACCGCAGGAGATAGCGATGACAGCGCCTTCTTCACTTCCTGAAACAGCCAATTATCTGGAAGTAACGCTTGCTGATAGCCTTAGCGATCCTCAAGGTTTCACGATCGCACTCACCGCTGCCGATGGCTTGATATCAGCAAAAAAAACAGATGATACAGGAAAAGCCTTTATTCCAATCCAATTAGAGTCTGGCGATTATGAGATCACAGCTTCCAAATATGGATTTATTCCAGAAACTCGAGATTTGCGGATCACCGAAGAAAATATTATCAGCATGGAAGATTTTTCTTTGGAAAACACACTCATTTCTGGCGATGAAACAGAGCTAAATTTTTCTGTGAAAAATAATTCTAATGATGATATTGAAAATATTTCGCTCATTTTTACGAGCAATGAACCCTCGCTCTGGTTTCCCAATCCAACTATAATCATCGATCAGCTTTCTTCTGCTGAAACTTTTTCCGATAATATCCAGATCAATATCGGAAGATTCTGGCAGGAAGAAAAAGCAGTGAATATTTTTCTGGAATTTGTTTCTGATAAAATCGAACAAAGTTTTATGATAGAAGGCCAGATCCGTTCTCCAGAACTATTTATTACTCAAATCTCGATCGACAATCCAGAAAATTCTCTCATCCAAAACGAAGAAGCAACTATGTCTCTGGAATTGGTCAACAACGGATTTATCAACAGTGGAGAATTTGTGGCGAATTTGAGATGCACGAATGAGAAAGCAACTATTTCTGATAATTCGGCAAATTTCGCTGATATTGCAGTTGATCAAATTGGGGTCGGAAATTTTACACTCGCGGCTGAAAATGTTATCAGCGGTGAGATTGCGGAATTTTGTCTGGAGCTTACTGCAGATGATTCCCTGCTTCAGGAAATATTTTTTTCCAAAACGATCGGTATCGTAGATTCGACCAGTCCGACTTTTTCTGATTATGGCTATTTTGCGATTGAATCTGAGGATGTGGGAAATTTTGAGAGTCCAATTTATAACTGGATCGAGATCGATCCTAATTCTGGTGGTGATGGCATATTATTAGAAATAGACCACTCCACGATCGATGGCTATATTGGAACGATCGATCTGCCTTTTCAATTTCGCTATTTCGGAAGATATTATCATCAAGTTTCGATCTGCTCGGAAGGATATCTGGCAATGGGCAAAACGGAAAATATTTTTCATCGTAATCGACAAATTCCTTCAGGTTCGGGCGTGGCGGCGATGATCGCTCCTTTTTGGGATGATCTAATAGAAGGTGATATTTATGTGAAATATGACGAGATCGCTCATAAAATGATCATTCAGTGGTCTGATTGGTGCAGCAAGTTCGATCCTACAAAAATTCAAACCTTTCAGGTGATATTATTTGATGAAGAATATTATCCGACAGCAACGAATGAAGGTGAGATATTGTTCCAATATAAAGAGATACACAATGTTGATCAGGAAGAATATTATGCAACGATCGGCATTGAAAATGAAACACAAACTGCAGGTCTGGAACTTTCATTCTATAATGTTTCACCCGAAACAATGCACAGTCTCAAAAATGAAACAGCAATTTTATTTACGATCAAAGAAAGCAATACGCTACCCTTTCTCACAATAGATAATGATCTCCTGGAAGTTAACGGCCATCCTGATTCTTTATATCAAGTTGCTTTCACTTTGCGCAATGAATTGCAACGTCAAAAGGAAATAAGTTATTCGATCGAGATTTCCCATTTTTCGCGGAACGGCTTTCCACAAAGAGATATTGGCTCTGATTTCATCATTTGTTCTTCGGGAAATTATATTCCCATCCAGCCGCAAGACATGAATTTCTATCTTGTCCACGATTCTCCTGACGGCGAAGCGATCACCAATGTGGAGTTGGATTTTCCAGATGGTTTCACGATCAATTCTGCTTCTGATCTTGGAGCACTACAATTCAATGGAGAAACTGGAAATGGCGCAAATGTGAGCTGGGGAAATGGCATTACAGCAATTGATCCAGCTGCTCCACTTCTCTTCAGCGTGAATATCACCATCGATGCAAATATGATCTCTCCGGTCGATATTTATTGGCAGATCACAGGAGATGGCAGCGGTGCAGCACCACACATCCTGAATGATAGTTTCACGATCTTTCCAACATCTGATATCTATTTTTGGATCAGATATCCGAATGGCGGTGAGAACATTTTGCCGGGAACTGCTGACAGCTTGGTGTGGGATCATTATGGAGAGATTGATTCTGTTAAGATCGAACTGACGAGAGATGCAGGCAACAGCTGGGATATTTTAGCCGATAATTTCCAAAATTCGGGAATTTTTCATTATAACGTTTTTGGACCGCTTTCGCAGGAATGTCGTTTTCGCATCAGCACTTTGGATGGCGAATTCACCGATATTTCGGACAGTCTTTTTTCCATATCAGCGCTGAATATTACTTATCCCACAATCAATTCTATTTTGTCTTACAGCAAAAAGGAAACGCTCCGATGGCAGGATATCGGCGGTTTAGACGAAGTTGACATCGAATTATCCACAAATGATAAATTGACCTGGAGCTCTCTGGCGATTGATCATCCAAATACGGGAGAATTTGTTTTTAATGTGCCGGGACCTCCTTCGGAAAATTGCTATTTCAAGATCAGAAATATTGATTATTCAGTAGAAAAATTTTCAGATCCTTTCACGATCGTCGATTCGCCAGTTGATTGGATCGCTTGTGGTGTGGCCTCCGGCAAATTGGAAAGTGGTGAAAGCAAAGAGATCGAACTTGAATTAAATTCCTACGATCTGGAGGTCGGAACTTACACCGCCTATATTTTGATCAAATCTGAATTGGGACAACATATAAATATCCCGCTCACTCTTCGGCTGACTGAAGAAATTCCTTCAACTTTTGAAACTAAACTTTATCAGAATTACCCTAATCCCTTTAATTTATCGACAACGATTTCTTTTGATCTCACCACGGAAAGCACAGAGAACACGGAAATCATTATCTATAATGTGAAAGGACAGAAGATCCGCACTCTGCCTGTCACTCTGAGCGGAGTCGAAGAGCTCAGGATGACAAAGACCTGGAACGGACGAGATGACAATAATAAACCCGTCAGCAGCGGAATTTATTTCTATCAATTGAATATTGGCAATGAAGCGATCGCTTCCAGCAAATGTATCTTATTGAAATAAAAAAACTTCGGATTGTTTTGGAAATCGCTGAATCATCAGAGTGTTTGGAAATTTCTTTACAAAATAATAAAAGTAAGCCATGCTGAACTGATTCAGAAATTTTTAAAAAGGTGTATTATGAAAAAATTGATTGTATTATTAATTTTGATTTGCAGCGCTTTATCTGCCAATCTGCATACGACTTACCTCTGGCATTTACAGCAACCAAATTACTGGCCTGAACAAAGCGTTTGGGACGATTACCGTTATCAGAAGGTGCAGGAATCGCAGTGGCAAAAGCAGAATGGCGGAAATTATTATTCTGATGGATTACAGCATCCTTTGAATGACCTCGAGCAGATCTTTGATAAAGATGATAGAGTCGCAGTTTATCAGCATCGAGCCAAAGAATCTTTACAAACACTTCTTGCTCTAACCGAAGCAGGAGTGCAGGTAAATTACTCAGGTTGCCTGATGGAAAATGTGAACAGTCTGGCAAATGTCGGGCAATGGGGTTATTATTCCAACTGGCAAAGCAATTTCGTTACTGCTCGTAACTGGACTACTTCAGGTGGAAAACCACGTATGGATATAATGGGTTTTTCGATGCACCACGTCATTTCACCTTTGGTTGATGAGAATTGTCTGCGCAAGCAGATACAAGCACATCGCCATATTTATGAACAGAATTTTGGTTCTAATCCTGATTATTCCAAAGGATTTTGGCCTGCTGAATGTTCTTTCAGCGAACGAATTATTAAAATTCTGGTGGAAGAAGGATTCGAATGGAGTATAATCGCAAATAGTCATCTGGCACGTACTTTGAATGATTACCCTCTACAATTCAGCACGAATGGAACAAATTATGATCCGCCTAATCCAGCTGATATAACTCCAATATCAGGGAATAATTGGTGGAATGGTCAGATCGATGGACGTGGTGGAACTTTTGCCGCACCTTTTTGTTATCAGGCTCATAAAGCGAAATATGTCGATCCGGAAACTGGACAGGAATACAAGATCACAGTTGTGCCGATGTGTGATCTTTTGAGTTATATGAATGGTTTCGGCACGATGGGAACAGGCGAGATAGATGCTAATATCGCACCATACGATGATCCTGATCAACCTTCAATCGTATTGATGGCGCATGATGGCGACAATGCCTGGGGTGGCGGTTATAGTTATTACTTTGAATCTGTTCCAAATTTTGCTAATGCTGCAGCATCACAAGGTTATTCTCCCACAACGATTGAACAATTTTTGGCAGATCATCCTGTTCCCGAAGATGATGTTATCCACGTTGAAGATGGTAGCTGGGTGAATCCAGCGAATGATTGGGGACATCCGCAATTCATCAACTGGCTTTGGCCAATGTATGATGCAAATTATCAATTCGATCCAAATGGTTGGACAGAAGATGCTCGCAACTGGGCAGTTCTAACTGCAGCACAAAACAGAGTGGAGCATGCGGAAGAACTCACAGGGAACTTGGATATTGCCGATATCGTCTATCCTGATGCAAATTCCAACCTGGCAGAGCGTGCCTGGCATCATCTGCTTCCGGCTTACACAAGTGGCTATATGTATTATGGAACCAGCCTTGATATGGAGGTGAAACAATCATTAGCTTGCAATATTGCGACTGATCTCGCTGATCTGGTCATAGATGCGAATGGTTCGATAGATAATATTGCTCCCACTGTATTCATTCCGCAGAGATTTCCCTACAATCCAGGTGGAACGGGATTTGGACCAATTTATGGTTATCAGCAATTTTCCAATTCTTCTGATTTTCACATTTGGACTTTTGCCTATGACGTTTCAGGATTAGCTTCTATTCAGCTCAAATACAGGATCGATGATGATGGCGTTAATCCACTTTCCGATAATGCAAACGAAATTTACACAGGTGGAACAGGAGTTGGAGGCTGGATAACAATTCCAATGACAGCGCGTGATTTTCCTGCCGGTAACATAACTGGAAATCCTGAGATAGATTTCTTTATTATGCCAGATTACATTGCAGATCAATATTACGCTGAGATCAGCGGTATTACTAATTCTTTATTGGATTATTATGTAGAAGCAATGGATAATGCTGGAAACATCAAAAGCACTCCAATCCAACATGTTTATGTGGGTGAAAACAATTCCAATCCACCACAAGGATATGTCAGCTGGTTTCCCGAAGAACCAACTGCGAACGATACGCTCAGAATCTTTTATGGTGAAACTGGAAGTCTTTACGATTCTTCCCAACTGCTGATTCATCTTGGCACGAACGGCTGGCAGAATGTGAATGATCTCGAAATGACGCTTGATCCTGCGATTTCTTCCTGGTTTTTTGATTATGACCTTTCTGCCACAACGAATATTGTTGATTTTGTTTTCACTGATGGAAATGGAAACTGGGACAACAATAATGGTGCAGATTGGCATGTTTCTGTTACTGGTGGTGTGCAACCGCAATTATTCATTATGGATGGTGAAGTAGATTCTCTGGCTGAAATGATCCTGACGGAAGATGATCTAAAGCTTTTTGCAGGTTGGAATGGAACTGATTTTTATATTGCAGCGAATTCCGCAGCAAATATTGGATATGATGTCTTTATCATTCTATCGGAACAGCCTGGAAATTTAACTGATTCGCCCTGGGCAAAAGCTGGAAATGTAGCTGAATGGGATTGCTTCCTGGCAAATGAAACAGATAATAATTACAATGGTTGGTTTGATCAATCAGCGACGACAGATAATTTCAGTGATGATGATATTCTGGAAGGATATATTCGCATTTCTGAACAATGGGATCCTGATCTGGAAGAGATTTACATCGCAATGGGAATTTATGAAACTCAAGATGGTGGAGAATTGATCTCACAGCTTCCGATCGGGAATGGTGATCTTAATATCGATATGACAGAATTCTATCTGTATTCGTTCACCAGCGGAATTATTCCACCAGAAAATATATCGATCACAATTCTGAATGACATGATCCAGATCAGTTGGAATGAAGTTCCAGAAGCTCTTTTTTATAATGTTTATGCTTCTGATCAACCGAACGGACTCTATTCCAATATAACGAACAGCGGAACTTTCAGTTCTCAAAATGAGCAAATTATCTGGATGACCGAACAAACTGGTACAAAACGTTTCTTTTATATCACCAGCGAAAGCGAGTGAATGTTCACCCTATCTCAGCATTCTCATAAAAAAAATTGCAAAACTTTTGGAGATGCCGGTTAAGATTCACATAATACTTGACAGCAAAAGTAATAAAAAATCTAAGAACAAAAAATAGTGAGTGGGAAAAATATGTTCAAAAAAAAAAGAAAGATAAAAAGAAAAAAGAATATTTTTCAGGATTATTTGGAAGCAATATTATTTGCCTTTGTAGTAGCGATGTTGATTCGAAATTACACGATCCAGACTTTTATGATACCTTCTTCTTCAATGGAAAAGACACTTCTGATCGGAGATTTTTTGATAGGTAATAAAATGAAATATTTTTTCACCGATCCCAAACAAGGTGATATTGTAATTTTCTATTATCCAGCTGATTCCGCAGAACCTGAACCTCGCGAAAATTATGAAAAAATACTCGGTCCGATCTATTTCGATAAGACGAAATGGCTTCCGATCTGGCATCAGAGAAAAAATGTCGTTAAACGCGTGATCGGTGAACCCGGCGATAAAGTGGAAGTGATAGATAAAAAAGTTTTCGTGAATGATGAACCTTATGTTGTAGAAAATGAACAATATATCCATAATCGCATTATTGAACGCAGCAAAGGGCGAATTTACTGGGATCATAAATTTATGGGCAGTCGGGATAACTTCGGCCCAGTTGTCGTTCCTGAAAATAACTATTTCGTTATGGGAGATAACCGTGATGTGAGCGGGGATAGCAGATTTTGGGGATTTTTACCGCGAGAATTTATCACCGGAACACCGTTAATAACCTACTTTTCTGTAGGCGAAGAACCGATCGAATCTTATCGAAACTACGGATTGAAACAACGTGGCTATCTGAACAAAAAAAATTCAATTCGCTGGAAAAGGATTTTCAAATTGATCCATTAATCGAGCATATTTATATTCATTTTCCGTTCTGCCTGCGTAAATGCCCATATTGTTCCTTTTATTCTGCGAAATTTTCTCAAATAAAGAAAAAACTTTTTCTGGCAGCACTTCAGCAAGAAATCGGTATATCTTCTTTTAACATTAAACCCAAAACGATCTATTTTGGTGGTGGCACGCCTTCGTTGCTGTTGCCAGAAGAGATCCAAAAAATCATTGAACTTTTTCCTCAAACGTCATTGGAAGAAATTACTTTAGAAATTAATCCGGGGACGATCAACGAGCAATATGTGAACCAGCTTTCCCGCACGAAAGTAAATCGGATCAGCTTGGGAACACAATCCTTTATGGATAGAGAATTGGAACTTTTGGGCAGGATTCACGATTCAAGACAAAATGTGAATACTCTTCAGATGCTAAAAAAGCATGGTTTTTTCAATATTTCTCTTGATTTAATTTACGGATTACCAGCGCAAAAAAAATCGGATATAATATTTTCATTAGAAAAATTACTTAAGCTCGCACCACCGCACGTATCTGCGTATTATCTTTCATTAGAAAAAAACGTTCCACTCTTTTCTCAGAAAAAAAATATTCCTGATGATGCTATACTGGAAAATTTTTATAATCTAATCTGTCAAACTTTGATCAATGCTGGATATCAGCATTATGAGCTTTCAAATTTTGCAAGTTCAGGCATGGTTTCCAAACATAATCTGGCTTATTGGAATGATAAGTTTTATCTGGGATTTGGACCTGCAGCAGCAGGATATTTTCAAAAAGAAAAAATTTATTATCGCTATGAAAATAGAGCAAACGTTGATTCTTATATAAAAAAAGATTTTCAGGAAAAAAGAGAAATACTCAAGGCGGAAATTCGAGAGAAAGAATTTATTTTCCTGAATTTGCGAAAGATAGAAGGTTTGTCTTTGAAAGAGTATGAAAAAAAATTCGAAACTGATTTCTATCAAAAATATACAAAAGAAGTAAAAAAAATGGAAGATTTTCTTGTTATTGAGGAAGATAAAATTAAATTGGATAAAAAAGGATATTTTATTTCGGATGAAATATTCTCTGAATTTATGTGAAGCATTTTGCTTGATCAGGATTTTTATTGAAAAGGGAGATTATAATGAAATATGTTTTTATGATAATGATCATCTTGTTAATGACGAATTTGTCTGCCGATCTGCTGATACCGATGGATATGACGCAGTCCAATCATCTGAAAGCCTATGGAGTTGCTTTTGAAGCTCTGAAACAAAAATTAACAGTCAATTGGTTATTGAATTATCGAAGCGGTTCTTTTTTGATTCCACCGTCAGAAGATATTGCCACTTTGTGTAAATTACGCGGTGTGCATTATGAAGAAGTTTCAACAGCTCGCATCGCCAGTATTCATGCTGAGATCGAAAAGGAAAATATGAATTCGGTGGTTTTGGAAAAAGAACCAAAGATCGCTGTTTACGTTCCACCTAATGCGCAACCCTGGGATGATGCAGTGCGTCTTGCTTTAGAATATGCCGAGATCGACTATGAAACACTTTGGGACGAGGAAGTTATTGCTGGAGAATTGGATCAATATGATTGGTTGCATCTTCATCATGAAGATTTTACAGGACAATATGGAAAATTTTATGGCAGTTTCCGCAATGCTGCCTGGTATCAGGAAGAAGTTCGTTTGAATGAAAATCTGGCAGCAAATCTTGGTTTTGAAAAAGTCTGGCAATTGAAACATGCTGTAGCAGAGAGAATCCGCGATTACGTGAAAAATGGCGGCTTCCTTTTTGCAATGTGTGCTGCCACAGACACCTTTGATATCGCACTTGCCGCTAAGGGAGTCGATATTTGTCATTCAGCTTTTGATGGAGATGGTTTCACACCAAATTATCAGCAAAAACTGGATTTTTCGCGCACCTTTGCTTTCAAAGATTTTGAACTCTATCCCAATCCCTATAAATATGAATTTTCATCGATCGATGCCAGTGATTATGCCAAACTGCGAGGAGCTGAAGCAGATTATTTTCAACTTTTCGACTTTTCGGCAAAATATGATCCTGTGCCTACAATGTTGACGCAATGTCACACTGACGTAGTAAATGGATTCTTGGGACAAACCACTTCTTTCCACAAAAAATATGTCAAAAAAAGTGTCATCGTTCTGGGCGAATCTCCCGAGGTCGATGAAGTTAAATATCTGCATGGAAATTTTGGAAAAGGAACTTTTACCTTCTATGGAGGTCATGATCCAGAAGATTATCAGCACAGAATTGGAGACCCTGAAACAGTTTTGGATTTGCACAAAAATTCACCAGGATATCGCTTGATCTTGAACAATGTTTTGTTCCCAGCTGCCGAAAAGAAAAAATTGAAAACCTGATATTTTCTTGATAAAATCGTTTATATTTGATCTGATTGAAGAATAATTTTAGCTGAGAGATAAGTGAATATCCATCAAGATACTACGAGTGTTTAAACAGGTTTTGATTTTTTTCAGCTAAAGTTCTCAATACATAGCTCGCTGCCCACATTCCCATGATCGCTGGTAAATAGACAACTGAACCAAGGGTTCCTCTTTTCCTGCCGCGGCTGGAAATCCAATCTTCTTCCGCTCCTGCTTTATGAGAGAATTGTGGAATTGGCTTTTCATCAGAATAGATAACGGGAATTCCTTCGTAAATATTGCGACGATGTAAAAATTTTCGCACTTTTTTTGCCAGCGGACAAATTTTTGTTTCGGAAATATCCACCAATTTTATGCGAGTGGGATCAAAACGACTGGCAGCTCCCATCACGCTGATCACAGGAATCTTCTTTTGATAGCAATCTGCTAAAAGTCCAGTTTTTGGTCCCAGACTGTCTATCGCATCAACCACAAAATCAAGCTCTTGTAATAATTTGCCACGTGATTCATGAGCTACAAAATCGGAATAAATCTCGATCTGGCAATTCGGATTTATATCTAATAATCGCTCACGCATCGCTTCAGTTTTCATTTTTCCCAAAGTGCTGTGTAAAGCTGGTAATTGACGATTTATATTGGAGATCGTGATCTTATCAAAATCTACTAACAGAAAATTTCCGATCCCGCTGCGGGCAAGAGCTTCAGCTGCATAAGAACCAACTCCGCCCAATCCCATCACAGCAATTCTTTTTTTTTGGAAAATTTTGATCGCTTCTTTGCCAAAAAGTAAAGCAGTTCTTTGAAATTCCTTTTGCATATCAGATGATTTTACCAAAAATTTTTTGAAAAGAAGCAAATTGTAGCTGCCTTATTTCATCCCTTTTTTTTCCCATTTTTTGAGAAAGTTCGCTTAACACCCATTTTAGATTTGAAAGACGATTGAATTCTTCAAGAGAGTTTAATGGTTTTTGATAGGGAGCGTCAGTTTCCAATAAAAGATGACCTCTTTTCAGAATGAATTTCAGAGCAGCCATTTTTGGTAAACGACTACCAAGCGAAAAAGCCAGATCGTATTGGGAAAAAGTTCGAGCAATTTCTTCTGAAGCGTTGAATCCATGCAGATAGCCACGAATTTGCGGAAAATTATTTTTCAAAATTTTGTGTAAACGATAGTAATCGTGAACGATATGAAATATAACTGGCAGCTCCAGATCACGAGCCAATTCCAACTGTTTTAATAAAATTTTGCTTTGCCAGCTAAAATTGTCGGCTCGCTTGTCCAATCCGATCTCGCCGATAGCAATTATCTTCCGCCTTTCAGCTAATCTGACGATCTCTTCAAAATCCTTTTCATCACTTTTTTCATAGAAAGGATGAATACCCGCCGACCAGAAAACCTGAAAATCCTGAAAAATTTTATCTTCGATGAAGAGAAATTCATCTTTACTCAAGGCAGAAGAGATAAAAGCGGAAACTCCAACATCTTGTGCTGCAGAAATTTCCGCTTTCAAATTCTGCAAGATCCGTTCTTCCTGCAAATGACAGTGCGCATCGATCAATTTCATTTAGAATCGGAATTCCACTCCAAAACTCATTGTGGTGATCGTTTCTTCATCATCATTGATCTTGCCATCATCATCGTAGTCTATGTAGCGCTGCTGATATTTTGCTACTAATTCTGTGTTTGTACCCAGCGCATATCCCACTTCTCCTTGAATGTAAGCGTTTGGAGTTTTGAAATGCTCCAATTTATCGAAATCTGTTTGGGAATATTTGATGGAAGCGCGGTTCAGTTTGGGAATGATGCGCTGCTGGATATTTGCTTCACCCCAGATTGATTTATAATGCGTGGTATCAGCATACATATCTTCATAGGCGACAGTGACATACAAAGTATTGAAAAGATTTGTCGTCAGACTACCAAACCAGCCATTCGATTTCACACGCTCTGCCAGAATATCTTCTTTGATAGAAATTGAATCGCCAGAGAGTGTTGCTCGTTGCTGATCATAAATGTTATTGAAATAGGCAGGAGCAAAATCATCCTGGAAGATGCGATATTCCAGATTCATATTAAAGATGAGGAATTTTGAATAAAAACCAGGAAAGACCAAACCGGATTTGTGTTCCAAAATATGTGCCAATTCAGCGTAATGTCCCAGAGTGAATAATTTTTTCTGGATCAAAGGCAGCGTGTAATCCACGCCAACAGCCGTGATGCTTTTTTCATCCAGATCGAGTTCATCAAGGTCCTCGGTCTCTGCAATTAGACCTTCATCTTCTAAATAACTTATCAAATCTTCATCAACTCCATATTCGATCAAATTCTCCATCGTATATTTTCCATTTCCATCGGGATCAATATCATCTGCATCAAAAATTCCATCTTCATCAGTATCAATAGGAATGGAAGCGATCGCTTCATCCGAGAGTCCACCGTATTGATCTCGATCTGTCACAATTGAGCCGCCGAGGCGAAGATTTTTCAGCAGAAAAATATCAGTATTGCTCAAAGGCAGCAGTGAACCGCGTGCGGCCAGAATTTCATTTTCGGTGATATTAGAGCTGAAAATTTCCAATTGTGTGTCCATCACCGGCAGCGTTCCGCCGAGTTGCAATCCGATCTGTCGTACTTCTGGATATTGCAGCATATTGCTGTAATTTTTCATGATCAAACCGTGTCCCAAAGTGTATGATGGGAATCCACCAATTCTGCCAAAAATCCTGTCGCCCCGCTGTCCATAACGAATATAATAGATCTTGTTAAGATAATCCTGCCAGTCATCCCAGTCTTCCTCGCGGATCTGACCATTTTGATCGATGAGAAATTCGATGTCGAGTCCGATCCCGATCTTGCCGAAGGTTACTTCTGGTAAAAGTCGGATTTGCGTATATTGATCATCGCGAATATTGACCGAGCCAACGCTACCGCCCATATTGAAAGGACGATCTCGTTTGGGAGTGGAAGAGCTGCCAGAAGGAGTTTGGCCGGGAGCAGAGGGTTGAGGTTGAGGTTCAGGTTGAGGTTGAGGTTGAGGTTCAGGTTCAGGTTCAGGTTGAGGTTCTATTTTTTCATTGATGAAGTCATTCACGTCTGAGGGGATCAGATCAGGATCGATTGCAGCGACTTCTATTTCTCCGCTGCCAGAAGTTTCAGCCATTTCGCCAGATTCGACGATAGCAGTTTCACCATCTGACTTGTTCATCAATTCGACTTCGCCTTCAAAGGTAAAAAGCTGTGTGTTTCCGTCATCTTTAAAATCCAAGAGGAAATTTGTTCCTTTCACAGTAATCACGGTGTTTGGTGTTTCAATTTCGAATTTTCCTGTTTTCTTTTCCACTTTTGCCCAGAGTTTTCCAAATTGTAGCAGATTAGTTTTTTCTTTTTTTTCTTTATCGATCTTTATGCGCAAAAGACTGTTCGGAAAAAGTTTCACGAGAGAATTTTGGTCGCTGAATTCTATTGCGGCATAAGAATCGAGCTTCGTTTCGATCTCATCATTATTAAAGAAATCATCACCTTTGATGACATCATAAGCAAGTTTGTTTCGATTTAACTGAACATCTCCTTTCACCTGCAAAGCTGTGGCGATAGGATCGACAGCAGAAAGCAGAGAAATAATCGTGAGCAAACATAAGATCAATAAGACTTTTTTCATTTCATTCCTCCCTTATTGGCGGATCTTTCATAAGCTATTCAATAATTTAAGAATAGTTTTTTCAAATATTTACCAATCAAATTTTATATTCAATTCACGCACTGCCTTTGTATCATCAACGCGGCGAACTGGCGTGTTGACAGGAGCATCGTGTAATATTCTGGGATTTTCTTCGGCTTCTTTGGCGATTTCGATCATCGCTGTGATAAATTCGTCCAATGTCTCTTTACTTTCTGTTTCTGTGGGTTCGATCATCAAAGCTTCGGGGACGATCAAGGGGAAATAGACTGTTGGTGCATGGAATCCTTTATCCAGCAAACGTTTGGCGATATCTAAAGTGCGCACACCATGTTTATCTTTCTGCCATTTCCCGCTCGCCACAAATTCATGCATACAATATTGATCTTTATGCGGAATATAATAGTGGTCGGCAATTTTTTTCATGATGTAATTTGCATTTATAACAGCATTTTCAGAAATAGCGTTCAGACCTTCAGAACCGATCATTTTCAAATAAATGAATGCTCGGACATTCACCAAAAAATTTCCAAAAAAAGAATGGATCTTTCCGATGGAAGTTTCTTGATGAGAATAATCCAAAATGTATTTATCATTATTTTTGGAGATCATCGGCACGGGTAAAAATTTTACAAGATCATTGCGAACACCGATTGGACCAGAACCTGGGCCACCGCCACCGTGCGGAGTCGCAAAAGTTTTATGCAGATTGAAGTGCATAATGTCAAATCCGATCTCGCCTGGTTTCACGATGCCCATAATTGCGTTGAAATTTGCTCCGTCCATATACATCAGGCCATCGACATCGTGGATGATCTGAGCGATTTCCTCGATATCAGATTCAAAAAGCCCGAGCGTGTTAGGATTGGTCAGCATAAAACCAGCGGTATTTTCGTCAACGTGTGCTTTCAGATCTTCCACATCAACTCTACCATTTTCATTTGATTTAATCTCGACATTTTCGTAGCCGGCAAGCGTGACGCTGGCAGGATTAGTGCCGTGTGCCGAATCGGGTAAGATTATCTTCTTTTTATGATGATTACCTTTTGCTTCATGATAGGCTTTGATGGTCTTGAGTCCGGTAAATTCGCCGTGAGCACCAGCAACTGGCTGCAAAGTTACGTTGGCGAAACCGGAAATTTCTGCCAGATCTTTTTGCAATTCAAACAGAATTTGGAGCGCACCTTGCGTAGTTTCTTCGTTTTGAAAAGGATGAAGATCAGCTAGTTTTGCATTACGAACAAGCGTTTCATTTATTTTTGGATTATATTTCATTGTACAGGAACCAAGCGGATAAAAGCCCTTTTCGATGCAATGATTCATATGACTGAGTTTTAGAAAATGGCGCATCACATCTAATTCACTCACTTCGGGAAATTTTAGCTCATATTTTCTCTGGAATTTTTCTGGAATAATTTCAGTAATGTTTTTTTGAACATCATTTTTGGGAAGTGTGTAACCTTTGCGTCCAGGTGAATGTTTTTCAAAAATTGTTTTAGCCATGATAAACCTCCTGCAGGAAATCTACGAATTCATCGAGATCTTTTCTCCTTTTCTTCTCAGTAACAGCGATCATAATCTCATTTTCGCGTCCAAATTGTTTCAGATCGATGCCAGCAAAGATATTTTTTGTAATTGCTTTTTCGATCAATTCAGAAGGCGGAATAGGAGTTTTGACCACAAATTCTTTGAAGAAAGCAGCATCAGGAGATACGAGTGAAAATCCATCAATTTCTGCGATCTTTTCTGCCAGATAATGCGCTTTTATTGTTGATTGTTCTGCCACTTCCTGCAAACCTCTTTTTCCCATCAAACACATATAAACCGTTGCTGCCAGATTGCACAAAGCCTGATTCGAGCAGATATTGGAAGTCGCTTTGGCGCGCCTGATGTGCTGTTCTCTTGCTTGCAAAGTGAGAGCAAAACTTCGTTTTCCGTCAACATCCTCAGTTGCCCCGACGATCCTGCCTGGCATCATGCGGATCAATTTCTGCGTGGTTGCCAAAAAGCCGAAAAGCGGACCACCATAAGCTTGTGAATTTCCCAGCGCTTGTCCTTCACCGACCACGATATCGGCGTTGTATTCAGCTGGAGCATTCAAGATCGCCAACGAGATGGGATCAACGACAGCGATTAAAAGCGTTTTTTTTGTAGAATGGATCAATTTTTCTGCGGCAAAATTATCTTCCAGATTGCCAAAAAAATTAGGAGTTTGAAGCACAACTGCAGCCACATCATCATCTAATTCTGTTTTTAGTTTTTGCAGATTTGTCACGCTATTGTTTGTTGGGATCATCTGTAATTCTATTTCGATCCCTTCAGTATAGGCTTTGATCACTTCGAGATAAAGCGGATTCAAAGCTGCTGAGATCAAAGCTTTTGTTTTCCGCGTTTTACGAGCAGCCATCAAGATCGCTTCCGCAGTTGCAGATGCACCGTCATACATTCCGGCGTTCGCTGCTTCCATACCTGTGAGTTCGCAGATCAGAGTCTGATATTCATAGATATATTGCAGCGTTCCCTGACTGACTTCTGCCTGATAGGGAGTGTAAGCTGAATGAAATTCGGGACGGCTGATCACGTGATCGACAGCGGCAGGAATGAAATGATCATAGATCCCACCACCCAGAAAAGAATTTGCAGTGCTCGTTGAAATGTTGCGTTCTGCCAGTTCTTTGACTTTTGCGCTGATCTCGATTTCCGACAAAGGCTTTTGCAGACAGCATTCTTTTTGCAGTCGCAAATTAGCAGGAATATTCTGCAACAAGTCAGAGAATTTTTTTACGCCGATCGCAGCAAGCATCTTTTTTCGTTCAGTATCCGTATTAGAAATAAAAGGCATTTCACTTCTCCTGTT
>JAGYMQ010000034.1 GCA_018400535.1 Candidatus Cloacimonadota bacterium | reverse complement strand
TTCTCTCCGATCATCGCTTTATTAATTCTGAGTTTGCTGCGAAACCTGATCAGAGGAGCATAAAAAATGTTAAGAAAATTGGAACAAACCACCACTTTTCTGGAAAAATACATAACCAGCAAACCTGATATTGCTTTAATTCTGGGAACTGGCTTGAATTCAATCGCCGATTTTTTGAACGATAAAATTCAGATCCCCTTCCAGGAAATTCCCAATATGCCGATCTCGACAGCACCATCTCATGAAGGAAAAATGATCTTCGGCAATTTAAACGAGAAAAAAATTCTGATCTTGCAGGGTAGAATCCACTACTATGAAGGCTATTCGATGCAAGAAGTTACCTATCCGATCAGGATCTTACAAAATCTTGGCATCCAAAACCTGATCGTGACCAATGCCGCCGGCAGCCTTCGCAAAAAATTCGAGCCGGGAGATTTGATCTCGATCGCTGATCATATCAATTTCATGGGAACGAATCCGCTGATCGGAAAAAATTTTGAGGATTTGGGAGAACGCTTTCCCAGCTTAAACGAACCTTATGATTCAAATTTCAGGAAGATCATAGAAAAAATTGCCGATCAAAACGAGATAAAACTTCAATCAGGAATTTATGCAGCCGTATCGGGGCCAAGCCTGGAAACACGAGCCGAATGTTTGATGCTTCAAAAACTGGGTGCGGATATGGTCGGAATGTCCACCGTTCCCGAAGTTATTGTGGCAAGACAATCTCAAATAAAGATCTTAGGATTATCTGTGATCACAAATTATACGAATATTTTTCATTCAAAAGCACATCATCAGGAAGAGATTAGAAGAAATGCGGCTTTAGCAAGAAACAACATTGAAAAATTGATTTATGAATTCAGCAATAAAATATGAGAAGGAAGGAGATAATTATGACGATGAAATCATTAACATCCAAACAATTAGAAAAATATGAAAAGATACTAGTTGCCGAAAAAGAAGAGACTCAGAATATCATCAACGACATCAACGATATCCAGAGAAAAGGCTCAAAAAACGGCAATGGAGATCTCTCTTCATATTCGATGCATCAAGCAGATATGGGAACGGATACAGATGATTCTGAGCGCAGAGTATATCTTTTGGAAAAAGAATTGAAAAATTTGAAAAAGATCAATGCAGCTCTGAAACGGATTTACGATAAAACTTATGGAATTTGTGAGATCTGCGGTGGCAAAATTCCAGCGAAACGCTTGAAGATCGTGCCCTGGGCAAGATTTTGCATTTCCTGCAAAGAAGCTGAAGAGAAAAAGAAAAGAAGAAGATAGTTAATTTTGAAAAGATCATCTTATTTATGGCTGACGTCGTTGATCATCATTTTGGATCAAGCTTCCAAAATATTGGTCCGAAATTTGATCGATTTGCACGATATTATCAAGATCACGCCAAAATTTCTGTGGCTGACCAATATCAACAACACCGGCGCTGCTTTTAGTCTTTCTTTGGGAAATGATCTGCTCAACCGCATTGTTTTTATCTTCATTTCTTTTATTGCGATATTTATTATCTTTATTCTAAAAAATAAAAGCCAGAAAAAGATCGAACACATTATCTACGCCATGATTCTGGGTGGCGCTATCGGAAATTTGATCGATAGAATTATCCGCGGCAGTGTTACCGATTTTATCTGGTGCGATTTTCCCGATCTTATCATGCAAAGATGGCCCGTCTTCAATCTCGCCGATAGCTTTATTAATATCGCCATTGCTTTGCTTTTGATATTTACTTTTTTTTTCAATCAAACTAACTTGGAGGATAAATGAAAAAATATCTTTTATTACTAATATTACTGCCCGTGATTTTGCCAGCGCAAACGATCACACCGATCGCTAATATTCAGGATAGTATCGACGTCTATAATGGACAAAGCGTTACAATTCAAGGCGTTATAACGATCGGAGCTGGTGTCACTTATGCTTCACTCTTGAATGCCTATATTCAGGATGATTCTGATCGCGGAATTCTACTATTTGACTTCGACATTACTGCAGCCTACGAACAAGATCTTGTGCGCGGTAACGAATTGCAAGTTTCTGGAACAATAGAAGAATATCAAGGAACAACTGAATTGACTGATTTCAATTACACTGTTTTACAACAAAATCAACCTTTACCAGTTGTTTCACTCTCTATCCCAGATGCTCAAGATTATCTGTTTTGGGAAGCGACGCTGATACAAGTTTATGGCGAATTAACTGAAGATCCCTATTACGCTGGCGGTGGTTACAACATCAATATCGAAGATGAAAATGGAGAAACAATTTCTTTGCGAATTTGGGATTCTACCGGCATTGATATTGCCTATTTGGAAGAGGGAATTCCTATCTTTGCACAAGGAATTGTCGATTCCTACAATGATGAGAGCCAAATCTTGCCCGGCTATCAAGAAGATATCCTGATCGACATTCCGCTACCTGTCATCGAAAATATATCTTCTTCGCCAGATAATCCCTATTTTGACGAAGAAATAACCGTTTCTGCTGAAGTTATCGATTTTGATGGAAATATCATCGAAACAAATCTTTTTTACCGTTTGGAAAACGAAGAAACATATTTGGACACGATCTTTATGGAAAATACAAACGGAGATAATTATCAAGCAATTTTACCTCCTTTGGAAACCCATACAGAAGAAATTCAACGCTATGTCGTCAAGATCCAGGCAAAAGATGATTCTGCTAACGTCGTTTATTCTAATGAACACCCGATTGAAATTTTTGATAAAGCGCCGATCATTTCAAATATCACAATAACAAATACTCCGGAACCAATGGACACGCTTTGGGTGAAAGCTACGATCGAAGATCTGGATGGCGAAGTGATTGAAACAAAACTATTATACACGATCGATTTCAAGCCAGAAATTTATGAAACTGAACTTGATTCGATCGATGTCCATCTTTATCGTGGTTATATTCTGGGAAGATCCTCTGGAACTACTATTCACGTGGGTGCTTATGCAAAAGTTGATTCATCTTTGACCACGATCGAATATGATCTGGCACAATACACTTTTCCCGTTTATTCTCACTCCGCAATTCTGGATGTGCCAGCCAAAGCTTTTAATCCTTATGCAGGCGAAACTTTCCCGATAAAATTCGCTTCCGAAAAAGATGATAAAGCTGTTTTGCGTATCTATAATTCAGAAGGAAAAATGATAACAACATTCCAGAATCTGATCATTTCTGCCGAAGATGGGATCAATGAAGTGGAATGGGACGGACGCGACAAAAATAATGAACTACAAGATCTTGGACTTTACATTTTATATTTGGAAGTAACAGATGTGAATAATGGAAATAAAAAAACTGCCAAAGCTCCGATCGTGATCGGTGCACCATTAAAATAGGAGTCGAATATGCGTATTTCGAAAATAATAATATTGTTAATAACGATCTTTTTTGTAACACAATTATCGGCGATTTTCAATGATTATGAACCTTCACCCCGCGCTCGCGGTATGGGTGGAGCATATTATTCTTCCAGCGATGATTCTTATGCGATTTTCTATAATCCTGCTGGCCTGGTTCATGCCGATAATTATCTGGGAATTAGCTACGCCAGCTTGTTCAACAATGAATTTCAGATATTGAACACAATTGCACTTTCTATGAAATTACCAAGAAATTTTGGAACACTCGGCATCGGACTGCAAGCAATGGATGTGGATTATCAAGACGTAAATCTCCTTTCTGAAAAGATATATGCGCTTTCACATTCGTTTACTTTAATGAAAGATATTCATTCGGAGTTAAATTTTGGCTACACTTTAAATATGTATCATCTTTCTATTGATTCCTTTGGAGATCAGCCTGCTTTTGGTATCAATCTGGGAATGCTGGCAACCTTGCATCAAAGAACGCGTGTCGGTTTTGCCGTTACAAATTTGAACAATCCAAAAGTGGGAGAAGATAATACACACGAGCTCCCACAAAAAATGGCGTTGGGAATCACCTATGAACCCTACACAGGCGTTTTAACCTCGTTGGAATTGAAGAAACCTTTTGCTGGCGAAAGCGAAATCCATGCTGGAACTGAAGTGCGCGTGGCAAAAATGCTGTCATTACATTTTGGAACTCGCTCCAATCCTGCCAGTTACTCTGCTGGTTTACGTTTCAATCTCTTTGATGTGATCCTGGATTATTCTTATAACAGTCACACAATTTCTGGAACGCATCATTTTGGATTGGGTTATAAATTTTAGGAAAAAAATAGTCTGAAGCCTTGAACTTAATCACATGATTCAATAATGATATTTTTTCCCTTTGATGATGGTGAAAGCACGATAAAGCTGCTCTGATAGCAACAATCTGATCATTTGATGCGTGAAGGTGAAGTGGGAATAGCTCAAGATCAGGTCTGCCTTTTTTTTGATGCTATTAGATACGCCATAAACACCTCCGATCAGAAATGTTATTGGTTGGGAAGAGATCAATTTCTTTTCCAAAAAGCGAGAAAAATTTGTTGAATTAGTCATCTTCCCATTTTCATCCAACAAGATCACAAAATCATCTTCATTCAAATGCTTTTCCAGAATTTTTGCTTCTTCTGCTTTCACGAATTCAATATTCTTACTAGAAGTTAATTTGACATCATCCAAAATTTTCCATTCGATCTTGATATAGGAAGATAATCTCTTGGAATATTCTTCAATTCCTTTTTGGATAAAATCTTGCTTGGTTTTTCCCAAACAGATGATCTTCATTCAGAACCTGAAATATTATACTATTGTGCGATTATTGAAAAATAATTATCAAGCACTCATCACACCCAGAACCATCGACAGAAATTTCGTTTCCGCTGTATCGGCGCGAGAGGCGATCAAGATCGGAACTTTCGCTCCCATAACGACATGAGCGACGCGATAATGGCAATAATAGGTCAGCGCTTTCCCAAAAATATTACCTGATTCGATATTCGGAACAACTAGCACGTCGGCTTTCCCGGCAACTTCTGATTCGATACCTTTAGCTTTTGCTGCTTCTTCACTCACCGCATTATCAAAAGCAAGCGGTCCATCCACCACGCAATCTTTGATCTGATGACGATCATTCATTTTGGCGATTATGCTGGCATCAAGCGTGGGCGGCATTTTTGGATTGACTGCTTCGACAGCGGTTAGAAGCGCAACTTTTGGATTGGGATTTTGCAAAGAATGAGCAACTTTCACCGCATTTTTTATAATTGAAACTTTTTCTTCGATGGTTGGATAAAGATTGATCCCACCATCACTCAGCAAAACTAATTTTTCTGGATGTTCATAAACCAGCACATCGCTAAGAATCTCGCCTGTTCTCAAGCCATCAACTTTATTTAGGACAGCTTTCAATAAAACAGCTGTGGGACATTTTCCTTTCAAAATTATTTCCGCTTTTTCGTCATGGATAGCTTTCACCGATTCTTTTGCGGCAAAAAATAAATCCTGTCCCGTGTCAATGATCCTGAATTTTCCTTCCCATTCTTTCTTTTTTAAATATTCTAAAATAAATCTCTTGTCCCCGATCAATAATGAATCTGCAATGTTTTCTTTCTTTGCCAGAATTGCTGCATCCAGCGCAGAAGACGTATGCGCTGCTGCGATCACAACTGTTTTGTTCGCTCTGGATTTCACGCGTTCCAATAATTCATTAAAATTTTTAATCATAATCTTCTCCTCTTTTTTGCTTTTGAAAGAACAGCTTGATTTAAGGTCAAGTATTTTTCCTGATACAATCGAGAAAAAGTTGGAATAATGAAGTTATAGAGAGAGCATGATTCTGAAGGTCTTTATTATCAGCGTAATGCATTGATTTGGATAAGACTAAATAACTTGACAGAGAACGCACTCTATTTTCTTTGGGAATGAAAATATTTAATTGGAGTATTATGGCTGTAAAGAAACTTTGGCATATATCAATTTCTTCCACAGAGGCTGTGAAGCCTATCAATATCAGTCTATCTAAAAAACTTGGTTTTGGGCTTTTTGGATTCGCTGCTTTTCTTTTCCTCTTATTAAGCAGCTCTATCATTTATATCATCCATAATCAAGATCAGGTCATTAAAGCGCAAAAAATTTTGTCAGAAAATGAAAAATTGAAAGATAAATTGCAAGTTCTCACTACGCAAGTAGATTCTATGATGACGAAATTGAAACTGATGGAAGAATGGGAAGATAAGATCCGTTCAGATGAAAATTTCAAATCGATCGATTCTGAGATCCGCAGAATGGGGATCGGAGGTTTACCTCATATTGACACAACCTTTGCCGATTTGAACGAAAAATTGAATTTAGATTATAATATTGCGCTCAATAAAATCATTCAATTGAATAGCAAAATAGATTTTAATTATACTACTCATGAAGAATTATTAGAACAAGTAAAATTGAAAAAAACACTTTTTGAGAACACGCCTTCGATCTATCCAACTTATGGTCGGATCTCCGATGCCTATGGCTGGCGTCGTCACCCGATAACAGGAAAGCGAAGTTTTCATCATGGGCTTGATCTGGCAAATCACAAAGGAACTCCGATCTATGCTACAGCTGATGGCGTCATCAAAGAAACAGGTAGGAAACGATATTTTGGAAATTATATCGCGATCTCTCATAAATTCGGCTATCAAACAAATTATGCTCATTTAAATCGCATTTTTGTGCGAGAAGGTGATAAGGTCAAACGAGGTCAAATCATCGCTGAAATGGGTAATAGCGGAAGATCAACCGGCGTTCATCTTCATTATGAAGTCTTGCGTTACAATAAATTTCGTAATCCTTATAAATATTTGAACAAATTGGAAGACGATATTATCCTGACAAAGAACTAAAAATCATGGAAAAGATCAAATTTGAAAAAGCAATTTCCCGCTTAGAAGAGATTATTGACAGATTATCCGGCGAAATTGAAGATATCGAAAAAGTTGTAACGCTTTTTGAAGAAGGTTCAAATCTGGTAAAATTGTGTCATGAAAAACTGGAACACGTGGAAAATAAGATCAAAATTTTGAGCGAACATTCAGCAAATATGGAGACAGAAGAATAATGTCAAAAAAAAGAATGCTGCTCAAAAAAGATATGAAAGAAAAACGTGAACTGATCAACATCGAAATTGATCGCTTTTTACCACGCAAAGACGAATATCCCAAACAAATACACAAAGCAATCAGACACACTCTTTTTGCCGGCGGGAAAAGACTTCGTCCCTACCTGATGACAAATACTTATAAACTTTTTAGAGATGATATCGAAAAGACCTTTTATATTGCCGGCATCTTGGAAATGATCCATACCTACACATTAATTCACGATGATCTACCAGAAATTGATAACGATGATTATCGGCGCGGACGAAAATCCTGTCACGTCGTTTATGGCTCAGATATTGCACTTTTAGCCGGTGATGCGCTGCTAAGCTATGCTTTCAACGCTCTCGCAAATGCTGAAATCGATCACCGCTTGAAATATCAAATGCTGGCCGAATTATCTGAAGAAACAGGTCATAGTGGCTTGATCGCAGGACAGGTCGTCGATATCGAAAGTGAAAATAAAAAAGTCTCCCAAAAAACTTTGAACTTTATCCACAATAATAAAACCGCTCGCATGATCAATATTCCTGTGCGCTTTGGCTGTTATATGGCGAATGCTCCAGCAGAAGATCAAAAAAGACTGGCAAAATTCTCGCAAAAATTAGGTCTCGCCTTTCAGATCGTCGATGACATCCTCGATATCGAAGGCTCAAAAGCAACCCTGGGGAAAAGTCCCGGCAAAGATGAAAAATCTCATAAAGCTACTTTTCCTTCAGTTTATGGCTTGGAAAGATCTCGCAAGATGGCATCCGAATTGATCGAATCTGCAAAAGAACTTCTGCAAAAATATGATGAAAAAGCCAAGCTCTTGTTGATGCTCTGCGATTTTGTTTTAACCAGAAAATTTTAATAAACCACTTTTTATCGGGAAAATAATTTTGTTGAAAATCAAAATAAAAAGATTGGAAAACTCAGCAAAGATCCCGCAAAGAATGTCTGAATTTGCCGCCGGATACGACGTGTTTGCTAACAATTCAAAAAATATTATTCTTCCATCGGGAAAAATTTTGTTGGTGGGAACAGGCATCGCCCTCAGTTTGCCGCCTGGATACGAAGCCCAGATAAGACCACGCAGCGGATTAGCCTTCAAACATCAAATCGGTATTTTAAATTCACCTGGCACAATTGATGCAGATTATCGCGGAGAGATCAAGGTGATCTTGTTCAATTACGGTCAGCAAGATTTTATAATAAAACCAAAAATGAGGATCGCACAGATGGTCGTCAGCAAACACGAAAATTTGGATTTTGAAATAACCGAAGATCTGGAAGAAACTCAGCGTGGGAATGGTGGTTTTGGGCACACAAAATTAATTTGAGACCATGCCGAAACCAGTCATGCTTCCTTTTGGAAAATTCATTTATCAATCAGATGAAGGACAAGGCATAACCAGCGATACTGCAGCGGTAATCGATCATATCCAGAATAAATCTTTCCAGAAAAATATTTCAGCTTTGGAGCTGGGCTGCGGAAACGGAATCATTTCCATCATGCTGGCTCACTACCATTCAAGCTGGCATTTATCAGGACTCGATATTCAGAAAGACTTGATTCAGCTGGCAAAACGAAATGCAAAATTAACCGAGACAAACATCAATTTCTTCCACTCTGATCTGCGCTCCTACAAATCTTCAAAACAATTCGATCTCATCATTTCCAATCCGCCATATTTTCCAGTCGGCAAAGGAAAGATCAGTTCTGTGAAAGAAAGAGCTATTTCGCGTCATGAACTTGAATGCACGATTTCAGATGTTTTGGCTGCGATAGAGCGAAATCTCAAAAAAGAGGGAACAGCTTTTCTGATCTATCCGCTATTTCGTTGGAAAGAATTCACATTATCACTAAAAAAGGTTGACCTCATACTCACGGAAAAAAATATATTTAGTTCGTTTGAAGGCGAAAAGAAAAGAGTTATTCTGGAGTTGAAATATGCTTAAAATCCTGTATTTTGGCATAACATTAGATGATCAGCGGATCATTGCTACCGACAAGATCGAGATCGGTAATGGTGTTTCTATGCTTCTTTTCGGAGATAACTCAACTGGAAAATCTCTTTTATTACAAGCGATCAATGGTGATCTGAAGAATTATGACGGTGATATTTTGATCAAAGAAAAACCACCGATCTTCTATAAAAAAAGAAAGAAATCCATTTTGTTGGAAAACACGCTGCATATTCTGGATCAAGAAACGATCTGGAAAAACATATTGATACCGCTTCCTAAAATCTCTTCCAGAATACAAAAAAAGGTTGTCGATCTCTGTGATATTGCTAATTTGAAGAATATCAGAACAAGAAAGGCAAAACAGCTTTCATTTTCGCAGAAAAAAATCCTCGAAATCATCCGCGCTGTTATCCAAATTCCATATCTGATCCTTATCGATGATCTTGATAACTATTTCGATCTGAAAAAACGTAACAAAGCCTTGCAGATATTAGCTTATGCGATCGATAATGGCAGCTCCGTTGTCGCCACTTCCAAAACCAAGCTTGATGGATTCCAAGAATATTTTCGCATCCAAAATAAAAAAGTTATGAAATTATGAAAAAAGGAATTTTGCTACAGATCATCATCATTTTTTTCTTACTAATATTCTGGAATGCACTTCATCTGGGTTTTCGTCTGCAGAAGCTGAATTTCGAGCAAAGTCTCTCGGCCAAACCGATGATCTTGATCGCCAATGAACAAGCTTCTCTGGAACATTTACGAAGCGAGATAGATTCGCTCTATTTCATCTCTGAAACTTTATTAGAACCAGATTCCTTGATCGCTACTAAATTATTTCAAAACTATAATTTGATGGGAATTGAAAATTTGATCAGTTCTTTTAATTTGCCTTCTGTGATGAAAATCTTCATCCATTCTGATCAGTTCAATTCTTTTGAAAAAAATATGTTGGAAACAAAAGTGATTGATGAGCGTGATGATATCATTCTGCAATATGATCATAATTTCTGGCAGGAAATTAAAAATAAGATAAAAGTCCTCACGTCCATTTATTATGGTTTGAACCTTATTTTCATCTTCTTTGCCATGTTCTTTTTGATCACTTTGCGGGTGCACAATGAAGAGAAAAAAAATGAGTTCTGGAAAATTTATTATGCAGCTGGCGGTTCTCATAAAAAACGAGTAGAAAATTTTTGGATAAATTCGCTCTTGATTTTGTTTGTTCCGATTATTTTATTTGCGATCGTATATGCTGCAGCGCTCAATTTCCAATATCTGCCACTCACTATTTATTGGTGGAAATTTGGCTTTGAATTCGGAATCTTAATCCTCATAATCCTATTCTCCAGATTGATGATAGGAAAAAATTTGAAATGAAAAAACATTTACCAAATTCGCTCACCATCTTGCGCATCATATTAGTTCCTTTCTTTATCTGGCTGGCATTTTTCTGTCAGAAACAGAATTGTCTTTTATGGGCAACAATCGTCTTCATTGTCGCCAGCATCACAGATTATTATGATGGATTGCTGGCACGGCGCTTTGAAGTGATCTCAAATTTTGGCAAGATAATGGACCCGCTGGCAGATAAAATTCTCATCATTTCAGCACTTATAGCTCTGGCACAACCAAAGATCGATTTGATCAATATTCTATCAGTTTCCATTATCATTATTCGCGAATTTACTATCACTTTTTTGCGTTATCTTTACACCACTAAAAAACTTTATATTTCAGCTAATATTTGGGGAAAATTGAAAACCGTGCTTCAAATTACAGGAATCATTACCGCTCTTGTCTTTATAGCTATGATCAGAAAAATTTTCCCTGTTCTTTCTCAATATTACCCTGTCATCCAAATTTATTTTAAGATCTATTTCTGGATCGTTGCTTTTGTTACTGTTTTATCCGGCATCAGCTATTTTTCACCACGAACGAGGAAAAAATGAAAAAAATACTTTTTCTTTTAACTGCAATCTTTTTGATCTTTGGCTGCGGAGAAAAAAAGGAAGAAAAGAGTTCTCAACAAAAACTTGATCCCAGAAAACCAATGTCTTGGGGACATCAACAGACAATTTATGTTTTTGCCGATGAAAACGTCTGGAAATATGCAAAAAGTCATTTGCAAAAAAATCTGGAACGTTTTCATTTCACAACGACAAATGAAAAGATATTTGAAATAAAACGAGCCAAAAATATCGAACAATTCTATCGCTTCAATAATCTTCTTTTTTTCTGTGATCTGGAAGCAACAACAGAAATTTCAGAATATGTAAAAGACATAATCAGCAAAAAGATCATCACTGAGGTCAAAGAAAATTCTGTCGGTATCTATCCAAAAAATAATTTATGGGCAAATGATCAGTTCGTTCTATTTTTGTTAGGAGATAACGAAAGAAATTTATTGACTTTGAACATCGAGATGGCAAACGAGGTTTATTCGCTTTTCAGGGAAAAATTATTAGAAAGAATTTCCCGCCAAGTTTATCAGACCAAAATCTACTCACAGCAGGAATTCGCCGATCTTTCCTGGAAATTGAAATTGCCAAAAAGTTATGTTCGATATAAAAAAGATGAAAATTTCCTATCCTATCTGGCGAGATTGCGCAATAAACCAGATCGCTATATTTCAGTTTATTGGGAAGATATTGACGAAAAAGATTTTGGGAAAGACTGGTTTCATAAGAAAAGAGCTGATCTTGCCTGGAAATATTATGATGAAGACGAATTTGATAAAAAAGATGCGAAAAGCGAAAAGATAAAATTCCTCGGGCAAACAGCCTGGAAACTTTCAGGCAGATGGCAAAATAAAAAATACGCCGTCGGTGGTGCTTTCCAATCTTTTTCCTTTTATGATAAAAAAACGCAGAAAGCTTATCTGATCGATAATTCTGTCTATTTTCCCGAAGGCGATAAGCTGCCTGCTTTGTTAGAATTAGAGATTATTAGTAAAACTTTTAGCATTAAATCTTTTGAAGAGAGGTAATTATGAAAAATTTATTCCTTGTTATGGTATTTGTCTCTGTCGCTTTCCTGAACGCCTTTGAGCTGAATACCTTGATCGAAGCTCCCACCGCAGGCATTCTGGCTAAGGGTGAATCGGAGATCACAGCAAATCTCTACAAAGAAAACGGACTGGTCATCGGAACAAAAGTGGGTCTTTTTCCGCGCTTTATGTTCGGAGTGAATTATGGCGCTGAAAATGTGGTGGGAAATAAAAATCCAACCTGGCACAAACGCGTGGAATTCAATGCCAAATTACGATTTCTGGATGAATCGGTAAAATATCCGGCGCTGGCTATCGGCTATGATTCGCAGGGACACGGAAGCTATGATGAAGAAGGAAAACGATATGACATCAAATCGAAAGGCGTGTTTTTGGTCGGAAGCAAAAACTATGAACTTCTCGGAAATATCGGATTTCACCTCGGCTTCAATTACAGTCTGGAAAATGAAAATAAAGACGATGAAGTGAACGTTTTTGCCGGCTTCGATAAAACGCTGGGTGATATGCTGGTTTTGACAGCTGAATATGATACTGCCTGGAATGATAACGAGGATATTGATCTGGATGAATATGTGGACAAAAATGGTAGAGGCTATCTCAATTCTTCTTTGGATATTCATTTCACCGAGAATCTTGTCTTGAAGATCTCTTTTTTTGATCTGCTGCAAAATCGCGAAGACACCGAAGGCTGCGATCGCACACTCACTCTTCTCTATTATATGACGTTTTGATAATTTATGAAAAAAATCTTCCTGCTTTTGCTATTTGTTTTAGCCTTGAACATAGATGCGCAAAATGAAATCGATAATACCTTTTCGATATCAGCAAGAGAAATTGAAGCTCACAAAAAAATGGTGGCTCTCAAACTATTTTCTCTTTCAGATGCCAGCATGCATATCGGCGATATTGACAGCGCAATTAATTTCTTGAAAAAAGCAATTGAATATGATTCCAGCATCTATTTAAAAGAAAAATTATTGAGAATACTTTTCACGAATTCTATTTATGATGATAATATTAGATTGTTGAATGAAATCGTCGATATTGGCGAATCCTATTATGAAAAGAATTCATTTTCTGGCAAAATCCTTTTTTTAATAGCTCTTGCTTCAGAGCAACTGGAAGATTTCGAAAAAGCTGACAAATTTTATCGCTTGACTTTGCAAACAGAAAAGACGATGCCCCATTTCATCCAGTTTTATCGCTTCAAAAAGCAACAAGGTATTCAAGATAGCACGCTTCTGTCCAAAGCATTGTCTTTGCCTTGGGAAGAAGAAAAAATCTTGATCGACATCGCTGAACTATACGGAGAATTCAATCCCAGCAAAAAATTAGATATTCTGGAAAAAACTTATCAGAAATGGAATTCAGAAGAAGTTTTAACCGCATTATTGAGAATCTATGATCAACAAAATGATAATCAAACAGCGCTTGCTTTACTACGCAAAAGATTAGCTTCCATCAGTAAGATCTCGGAAAGTCTGAAATCCCATTTTATCTCACTGCTATTCAAAGAATCTGCCTTTGCCGAAATTGTGGAAAATCAGGAAATCTGTTTTGCTTCACAAATAAGAGATGATCTCATCTACCTGATGATCGCTGCCTGGGAACTCGAAGATTTCAGACTTGCCCTGAAAGCCGTTGAACAGACCCTGCATTCTTTTGAACTTCCGAACGATGTAATATTGGAATTGGAACTAAACATCATTTTTTTCAATATCGTTTTAGACAAATTTGAACAAGCTGTTGAAAAGATACAAGACTACAATCCAAAATCTGATCTAGTAAGATTGATCTCAAAATATAGCTTAAAAAACATCACTGTCTATCAAGAGAAATTACTAGCTACCTTTTCTCAATTATCACTGGAAAACAACGAATTAGCAAATTTTCTTCTGCTACTTTTTCACTGGAAATTTGGAGAAAAGGAAACAGCCAATTCCTTTTTTTCTAAGATCAAACCAGCATTTATTCAAGAGCATAAACTTAATACGCTGATCGCGTCAGCTCATCTCGATATCAATGATGATATTGTTGCTGCTGAAAAAATTCTACAAAATGACCCCGAAATAAAAGAAAATTCGGAAATTTTAATTGCTCAATTATTATACGAATTACACAAAGATTCGCTGGCAATACATTATCTTCAGAATATATTCCAAACTCAAAAGCAACCAGCACCAGTACTATTCATCCTGTTTTCCAGATATCAAGATCAGATCAATCAAACAGAATATCTTCAGATCATGCAAAAAGGTGTGGATTTATTTCCCGATAATGCCGATATATTGAACAGCTTAGGCTATTTTATCGCTGATGAAAATCTGCAGGATAAATTCCCGCTGGCGGAAGAGATGCTTTCAAAAGCAACAAAATTAGAACCAGAAAGCATCATGATCTGGGATAGTTATGCCTGGCTACAATTTCGCAAAGGAAATTATGAACAGGCTTTGGCAGCAATGCAAATTCCCTTACAATATAAAATTGAACACGCTGAGATCGCCTTTCATCTTGCCGAGATCTATTGGAAATTGGATGTAAAAGAAAAAGCGCTGAATTTCTATCAACTCGTCCTGCAATTCGCTGATGATGAAATGATGAAAGAACTTGCTCAAAAAAAATTAGATAAGTTTAATAAATAACGCGTTTTTATCCTTCTGCTAAAAATAATATTTTTTGACAGATCAGCATTAAACAAAATTTTGACCAATAAATTACACACAAAAGGTGAATCTATGAAAAATGTTATTATGATCCTTTTATTGGGAGTTAGTATGAATTTATTTTCAAAAACAGGCTATAAATTACCACCTGAGAATGTTAGAAAAATCTATGAACAAAAGCGAAATCCTTACATTGAAATCATTCATTATAGTAATTTTGGTCTGGAAAAACAATACGAAATGCATCCATCACTGCAGGATTTGGCAGATGAAAAGCTGAAATTGGCAGGCAAATCTTTCACTAAAAAGATCAATGCGCAAAAAGATTTTTATCCGACAAATATGATCAATCTTTTCGATCTTGATAATAAAAGCAGAATTGGGATCAAATTACCATCAAAAGCACGCATCAGAGAAACTCAAGTTTCACCGAACCAAAAAAAATTGGCCTTGCTCAATGAAACCGATGCTGGCATTGAACTGTTAATTAACGAACTCGGAAAATCCAAACTAAAAAAATTTTCCGAATTCAAACTCAATGACATCTTTGGCGATGGATTCATCGGTTGGCTCAACGATGATAGACATATTCTCTTGAAGATCATTCCACCCGAAAGAGCCACAGAACCGCAAAGATCTGCAATTCCTGATTCTCCCATTATGGAAGAAACTTCCGGCAAAGAAAGCAAAGTGCGAACTTATCAGAATTTACTTAAAAACGAATATGACAAAAAATTGTTTGAACACTATTTTTCCTCACAGTTGATCTTGTTGGATATTGAAACCGGTAAATATAAAACAGTCGGAAAAACAGCAATTTATGACGATGTAGAAATTTCACCGGATAATAATTTTCTTCTGATCACTCGAATCGAAAAACCCTATTCCTATAATGTTCCTTACTATCGCTTTCCCAAAACTTTTGAAATTTGGGATCTGCAAGGGAAAAAGCTGAAAACACTTTATAAAAGACCATTGCAAGAAGAAGTACCGATCGGCGGAACCTATATCGGCCCGCGTTATTTCAGCTGGCAACCGCTGCAAGATGCCGCACTGATCTGGGTCGAAGCTCTCGATGAAGGTGATCCAAAAAAGGAAGTGGAACATCGCGATAAGATCATGCGATTAATACAACCTCTTGCGCCAGAGCCAAAAGAAATCCTGCGTCTGGAAGAGCGATATTCCGGCATTGATTGGTCACAGGAAAAAAATGAAATGATCGTCTATGAATATGATCGTGATAATTTATGGCGAAAAGGCTGGCTTTTCCAGATAGGAAAGGAAAAAGAATTAATCTATGATCTCAGCATTCGTGACGAGTATAACGATCCAGGCTATTTGGTGAAAAAAGAGACAAAGCACGGGAAATGGGTTTTTGTGAAAAAACAAGGGAAAATATTTTATATCAATAATACGGGGGCTACTCCGGAAGGAAATTATCCTTTCCTTTCGCAATATGACCTCACTTCTAAAAAAACGATATATTTATTTCGCTGCGAAAAAGGAAAACACGAAACAATTCAAGGTTTCACAAAAAAAGATCTTTCCCAAATTTTAATCCGCAGTGAAAGTAATAAAATACAACCAAATTATTTCTTGATCGATTTGAAAAATGCAGAAAAAAAGCAGCTCACTTTTTATCCTAATAATTTTCAGGAACTGACAGCATTAAAAAAAGAATTAGTAAAATACTCAAGAGCGGATAGCATTCCGCTTTCCGGAGAACTATATCTACCTGCAAACTATCAGAAAGGAAAAAGACTGCCGCTTGTCATCAATGCCTATCCCGAAGAATATACCGATGATTCAACTGCTGGCCAAATCGTTTCCACTCCAAATAAATTTATCAGATTTTGGGGAACTTCGGTGCGCTATTTTGCTTTGGAAGGTTATGCTGTGCTTACCAAAGCTTCGATTCCTATCGTCGGCGATCCACAAACTGTGAACGATACATTTATCGAACAAACCGTTAACAGCGTGCAGGCAGCTATAGACTATTTAGATAAACGCGGAATTATCGATCCTGATCGAGTTGGCATAACCGGTCATAGTTATGGTGCTTTCATGGTTGCAAACGTGCTGGCTAACAGCAATATCTGCAAAGCTGGAATTGCCAGAAGTGGTGCTTACAATCGAACACTCACACCTTTTGGTTTCCAAAGCGAAAGAAGAACATTCTGGGAAGCCAGAGATTTTTATCTGGAAGTTTCTCCCCTTGCCCATGCTGAAAAGATCAAAGAGCCAATATTGCTTATTCATGGCGAAGAAGATCCAAATTCAGGAACTTATCCTCTCCAATCAAAACGATTTTATCATGCGCTCAAAGGAAATGGGGCAACAGCCAGATTGGTTCTTTTGCCGTTAGAAGGTCATAGCTATCGAGCAAAAAAATCTGGTCTGCACGTCCTGGCAGAAATGATCGAATGGTTTGAAAAACACGTGAAAAACAAATAGAGATCAAATCGCTTTCATCTTATTCTTAAACCACTGAAATTCTAGAGTTCTGCCTTCAGGATCGAGTGCAAAAAACTGATAAATATTATATTTGGAATTCATGATCGGGGCTTTCTGAGCAATATCAATCAATTCTCTATACATTGCGTCCACTTCTTTTCTGGTTGGATAAAAAAATGTGATGATTCCATTTTGATCAACATTCTCGCGATCGCAAAATCCCAATAACATATTTCCGGCCTGGAAAATGAGGCAATCTGTCTGTTTCAACCAGAGCTTACATCCGATCTTGTTCAAATAAAAATCTTTGATCTTTTCTAATTTCTGACTTCTAAAAAAAATTATCCCATTCATATTCACTCCTGAATTTTCATAAATTATGTGACACAAACCTTGCGTAAATTTAACCTTTTTGTTGTCAATATCTAATCTTGAATAGCTTGACGATAGTGATATCAAAGCCGCATAAATTAATTAGCACTCAAAGGAAAAGTCTGCTAAATTTAGTTTGACAAATGAAACGTGTTTATTAATTTGTCTTTGCATTAGAAAATATATAGGTATTGTAATTATGAAAAAAACAGAAAGTCGTCGAAAAAAAGTCTTGAGATATTTAGTGGAAGAATATATTCGCAAAGTAGAGCCGATCTCTTCCAGAGTGATCAGCAAAGAATATATCACCGATTCCAGTTCTGCCACGATCCGCATTGATCTGAGCAAGCTGGAAAAGGAAAACCTCATCTATCAGCAACACACCTCTGGCGGTAGAATTCCCACAATCGAAGGCTATCGTAATTACGTTCACTTAATCAAAAAAGAAATTGAAAACAGCGATTATGACAAGACGGAAACGTTGCGTCAATTATTGATAAAATATTATAAAGACACGCCGTTGGCTTTGCACTATATCATGCAGATCCTGGCAAAAGAAACTGACCAGCTCAGTTTTGTGGCAGAACCAGAAATTTCTTACGGAACTCTGAATAAATTGGATGTTTTTAAAATTTCTGATAATAAGCTGCTTTTCGTTGTCAGTTTGGATTCAGGTTTGGACAAGACAGTCATTTTTAAATGCGACTACACTCTTTCGGGACAGCAACTAAAAGCGATCGTGCGCTATGTGAACGACAAATTTTCCGGTTCTCGGATCTATGACATTCAAAATAAATATCTGGAAGAAACGTCTGATCACATCAGCGACGAGAATAAATTATTGCGAATGTTTTTGGACGAATTTCAAAATGCACTCACCGAGATCAGCAGCTATTATATTCATTTTGACGGAAATATCAGCTTTTTGGAACAGCCTGAATTTGATATGAAAACTTCGATCTTGAATTTTCTTGGTTTCATTCAAAGACAGGATCACCTCATCAAATTAATGCAGAAATATGAGCAAAAAGCAAAATATCATATTTTGATGGGCGAAGAACTGGGGCAACCTGAACTTTCAGATTATTCATTGATCTTCGCTAAATATGAACTTTTCGGCGTTCCTGGATATTTGGGAATCTTGGGTCCCGTTCGAATGGATTACAAGAATAACATCCCAATTATCAGCAATATCGCCGATGTGATCACAAAAACGACGAAAAAAGGAATGGTGGTAATCAAAAATGAGCAAAAAAGATAAAAAAGATAAAAAGAAAAAACCGGATCAAGAAACGAAAGAATCATCCTTAGAAGAAACAAAAAAAGAAGTATCCGAAAATGAAGAAGAAAAAAAAGAACTTTCTTTGGAAGAAAAATTTGAGTTATTAAAAAAAGAAAATGCCGAATTGAAAGAAAAACTGCTGCGCCGTGCAGCCGAATTTGAAAATTTCCGCAAACGCTCTTTCGTGGAAAAAGCAGATTGGATCAAGAATGCTAATAAACGCCTTATTTTGGAGATCTGTGATGTGGTAGATAATTTTGAAAGAGCTTTACATCCTGATACAGAAAATAATCGAGAAGCTTTTGAAAAAGGTATCGGACTAATTTTTGATCAACTAAATGATCTCATTAAGAAAGAAGGCGTAAAAAAAATCGAAGCAGAAAATAAAGAATTCGATCCACAACTGCACGAAGCACTGGCTCATATTCCTTCCGATAAAAAGGAAAATATCGTCACTGCTGTCATTCGAAATGGCTATATGATGAATGAAAAAGTGATCAGACCAGCGCGTGTTGCAGTTTCAAACGGCGAAAAACTAAATGACAAAAAAAAGGATAAATAGGAGGAAACATGGGTAAAATAATCGGAATCGATCTGGGCACCACAAATTCCTGCGTTAGCGTTATGGAAGGTGGTAAACCCACTGTAATCCAAAATGCAGAAGGCACACGCACAACGCCATCTGTCGTTGGATTTACAAAAGATAAACAAAGATTGGTCGGACAGCTGGCTAAACATCAAGCGGTGACCAATCCCAAAAACACGATCTCGTCGATCAAAAGATTCATGGGTCGTCAATTGAACGAAGTTGGATCAGAAAAGGATAATGTCAGTTATGTCGTAAAATCGGGCAATCACGGAGATGTCGTTGTCCACATTGATCTGGAAAATAAAGATTTTACACCACAAGAAATTTCAGCGATGATCCTGACAAAAATGAAAGAAACAGCAGAATCTCATCTTGGCTCTGAAATCAAAGAAGCTGTCATCACTGTTCCTGCTTATTTCAATGACGCACAAAGACAAGCAACCAAAGATGCTGGCAAGATCGCTGGTTTGGATGTAAAAAGGATTATCAATGAACCGACAGCAGCAGCTCTCGCTTATGGCCTTGATAGCAAAAAAGAAGAAAAGGTCGCTGTTTATGATCTTGGCGGTGGAACTTTTGATATCTCCATTCTGGAAGTTGCTGAAGGCGTCGTCGAAGTTCTCTCTACAAATGGTGATACTCATCTGGGTGGCGATGACTTTGATAAAAAGATCATGGACTGGATCCTGAGTGAATTTAAAAAACAAGAAGGAATCGATCTTTCCAAAGATGCAATGGCTTTACAACGAATTCGTGAAGCAGCAGAAAAAGCAAAGATCGAACTTTCTGGCACACAATCTACCAGCATCAATCTACCCTTTATCACAGCTGATTCATCCGGCCCAAAACACTTGAATCTGGAGCTTTCTCGTTCCCAATTCAATCGCATGATATCGGATCTTATCGATCGTTCGATCGAACCTTGTAAATTAGCTTTAAAAGACGCAAAATTATCGGTCAATGATGTCGATGAAATCCTGCTTGTTGGCGGCAGCACACGCGTTCCAGCCGTGATCGAAGCAGTAGAGAAATTTTTTGAGAAAAAACCGAATAAAGGCGTTAATCCAGATGAAGTTGTGGCGATCGGAGCTGCGATTCAAGGCGGAATTCTGGCAGGCGATGAAGACCTGAATGATATTCTGCTTCTGGATGTGACTCCTCTTTCTCTCGGAATCGAAACTTTGGGCGGCGTGATGACCACACTCATCGAAAGAAACACAACAATTCCCACCAAGAAAAGTCAGGTTTTTTCTACAGCACAAGATAATCAACCAGCTGTTTCTATTGTTGTTTTGCAAGGTGAAAGATCGATGGCAAAAGATAATCGGCGCTTAGGAAATTTTGAATTGACTGGCATCCCACCAGCTCCGCGGGGCGTTCCACAGATCGAAGTAACTTTTGATATCGATGCAAACGGTATTCTTCATGTGAACGCCAAAGATAAAGGAACAGGCAAAGAACAATCGATCAAAATAGAGCGCACGGGAACTTTGGACGAAGAAGAGATCGACAGAATGGTGAAAGACGCTGAAGCTCATGCTGAAGAAGACAAAAAGAAAAAGGAATCCATTCAATCTCGCAACGAATTGGATACTCTCATTTTCTCTACCGAAAAAAGCTTGAAAGAACATGGTGATAAATTGAAAGAAAATGAGAAAAAGCAAATCGAGGACGCCATCAAAGAAGCAAAAGAGAAAATGGAAGAAATGAACAAACAAAACGCTTCCAAAGATGAATACGAAAAAGTCAAAAATGAACTTGCTGAAAAATCTCGTAAGATCGGTGAGATCGTTTATGCTGAAATGCAAAAGCAACAAGCTGCACAAAGTGGTGGAGCAGGTGAACAAAACACGAGCAACGCAGAATTCAATGCGGAGAATATGCGTCAGCAACAAGAACAAAACAAGCAAGAGAATAAAGATGACGAAGCAGTAGATGCAGATTATGAAGTCGTCGATGATGATGACGAAAAATAGATAAAAAAAGGTCGGATCTGAAAAGGTCCGACCAATTTTTGTTAAATAGGAATTTGAATGTCAAAAAGAGATTATTACGAAGTTCTGGGTCTGGATAAAAATGCCAGTCAGGCAGAGATAAAAAAAGCCTACCGTCGTCTGGCAATGAAATATCATCCAGATAAAACAAAAAACGACAAAGAAGCAGAGAATAAATTCAAGGAAGCATCCGAAGCCTACGAAGTTCTGAGCGATAAAGATAAACGACAAAAATATGATCAATATGGTCATGCCGGCTTGGAAGGTGCATTCGGCGGTGGCGGTTTCAGCTGGGAAAATTTTACACACGCTTCCGATTTTTCGGATATCTTCGGAGATAGCGGATTCGGCAGCATTTTCGAACATCTTTTCGGAGCCGGTTTTGGTGGAGCTGGACGAAGATCACAACAATCCAATCGTGGCGAAGACCTTCAGATCTCGCTTTCTCTCACGCTGGAAGAAATCGCCAAAGGTGTGGAAAAAAAGATCAAAATTAATGTGCAGGATACTTGTAAAGCCTGCAACGGAACGGGTTCTGCTGATGGAAAAGTTGCCACTTGTGATCAATGCCGCGGTTCTGGCCGCGTCAAACAAACGACACGATCCCTTTTCGGTCATATGCAGACGGTCGTGGAATGTCCATCCTGTCATGGTTCTGGAAAGATCATCAAAAATAAATGTCCACAATGTCATGGCGAAGGCAGAATTAAGCACGTAAAAACTGTAACCATATCAATTCCAGCTGGAGTTTCTGAAGGACAATACATCAGAATGCGCGGGCAAGGAAACGTGGGTCCAAATCAAGGTGCAAAAGGCGATATTCTTGTTCACATCAGAGAAAAAGAGCATGAAATTTTTGAGCGCAATGAAGCTGATCTCATCTGCGAATTTCCGATCAGTTTTTCGCAAGCTGCTTTGGGAACAGAGATAAAAGTTCCCACCCTATCGGGAAAAGTGAAAATGAAGATCCCGGCTGGAACTCAATCGGGTAAAGTCTTTCGCCTGCGAGCTCAAGGCTTGCCTCATGTAAATAGCTCCTACCATGGCGATCTTTATGTGAAAATGAGAGTGATCACTCCCACAAGATTGAGATCAGAAGAAAAGCAACTTTTTCAAGAGCTGGCAAAATTCGACTCAGAAAAAAAATTGCAGCCTGGTAAAAGTATTTTGGGAAAAATCAAAGACTTTTTTTACTGATATTTTCTTCCTTCTTTTTGGAAGATAATTAATTTATCGCCTTTTTAAATTGTTCCTGATTTTTGGAGAAAATATGCCCTGTTTTTATACACCCGAACTTTATTCCAAAATGGAAAAGATCGAAATTTCTGGCACAGAATTTCATCATTTGGCTCACGTCCTGCGCAAAAAACCGGGCAACGAAATTTTGCTCACGAACGGCAAAGGACTTCTGGCAACTGCAAAAATCGATAAGATTGAAAAAAATATCATCAAAGCCCTGATCGAAAATGTTTTGCCGCAGAAGTTTGGCTCACCAAAACTGGCAGTTGCTTTTTCTCTTTTGAAAAACAAACACGACAATCTGATCGTGGAAAAATTGACAGAACTTGGAGTGAAAGCATTCTTCCCTATCCAAACTGAAAGGACAATGCGCAAGCCAAACAAAAACACTCTTCAGAAATTTACCAAGGTAGCAATTTCAGCTATCAAACAATGTGATAATGCTTTTTTGCCAGAAATTGCCAAAGTGCAAAAACTGCCCGACTTGCTCGATAATTTGAAATCCTATCAAGCTCTAGTTGGCTTAGAAACAAAAGCACAACAAAATTTACGCGATCGTTTGAAACAAAATCCTGCTGAAAAATTTTGTCTGATAATCGGACCGGAAGGCGGATTCACTTCGCAAGAGATCGATCTTTTTGCAGAAAAAGAAATTCCAACATTTTCGCTGGGAAATCATATCGTGCGGGCTGAAACTGCCGCAATCGCTACTGTTTCTCAATTTCTTGCTTTCCAATTAGAGAAAAATAAGTTTTACTACTAATATGAAACAAATCGAAAAGTTACTTGTAAAAACAATTTCTGGAACAAATTTTGAAAATCACGTTTTCCTCGTCGGCGGCTATGTGCGAGACCAGATAATAGGAAAAGAAAGTAAAGATATTGATCTGGTAGTTGATCTCGATAATGGTGGAATCAAGTTAGCAAATTTTCTTTATAAAAAAGGAATAAGTTCACAACCAATTATATTCAAGAACTTTGGCACATCACAAGTTCGAATTCGGGATTATGAACTTGAATTTGTGATGACGCGTTCTGAATCTTATCGTGCAAAAGATCGAAAGCCAGAAGTGCAACACGCCAGTCTGGAAGAAGATATCAAAAGACGGGATTTCACGATCAACAGTTTGCTGAAAAACATTGCTACTGGTGAAATTATAGATATGACAAAACTTGGGAAAAAAGATATCCAAAATAAAATTATTCGCACAATTTCTGACCCAGCGAAAGTATTTACAGAAGATCCATTGAGAATGTTGAGAGCGATCCGTTTTGCGGTGCAATTAGATTTTAGAATTATCGAAAATACCTGGCGAGCGATCATTTTCAATTCAAAAAAAATAAATAATATTTCTACAGAAAGAATTCGCGATGAATTCAATTTGATCTTGCTTTCTCCCGATCCGCTACGGGGAATACAGCTCTTGATGAACTCAAAACTGATAGATCAGTTTATTCCAGAAATTTCCAGCATGAAAAATGTCCAACAAAACAAATATCACGACAAAGATGTTTTTGAACACACTTTAGCAGTTTTGAAAAATACCAGAGCCGATCTTGAATTGCGCTTGGCTGCGTTATTTCATGACATTGCCAAACCGAACACACGCAGCGTAAATGAAACAGGCGTGCACTTTTATAATCATGAAAAAGTGGGAGCCATAATGGCGCACACGATTTTAAAAAGAATGAAATATTCGAAAGAAACCATTGCGCTCGTTTCCAAATTGATACACTATCATCTTGCTTTCAAATCTTTTGGCAAAAATCTTAAGAATCTGAAAAATAAACATTTACGTAAATTTTTGTTCAAAGTAAGAAAAGATTCTGACTTGCTATTAGAATTGATGCATGCCGATAATCTGGCGCACGCCTCAGCGCATTCGATGCCTGAACAGATTCCAAAAATAAAAAAAAAATTAGCCGAACTAGAAAAAGAAATTACAGAAAAAAAGTTGCCAGTTTCAGGGAAAGATGTTATTTTCCATTTTGGTATTGAACCGGGAAAGAAAGTTGGAAATATATTGAAAAAAGCAACGGATATCTGGCTTGAAAATCCAACTTGGGATAAAGAAAAGATCTTAAATTTTATTAGTCGAGGAGGAAAAATGAACGACAGTAAAACCAGAGAAAAAGTTCATGATGCAGTAGTCAAAGCAATTCACGCTGGAGAAGATGTGTTGAAAGCAGTTAGAAATATCACCAAAGAGATCATCACGACTTCAAAAGCTGAAGAATTGAGCACAAAAGAAAAAGTGGAAACTTTGACCAAAGAAGCTCTGCAGGGAGCAAAAGATGGCTATACTAAAGCAAAACCACCAACAGAAGAATTTTTGAAGAAAGCATCCAAAACGATCAATGAAACGATCAAAGAAAATGCTCCCAAAGTTGCTCATTTTGCTCAAGAGATTTATCAAGGCATCGTGAGTGGAACAAAAGACTTTTTAGCAGAGAAGAAGCAACACAAAACTGATTCAGAAAAAGACAAAAAAGAAACCGAATAATTTTCTCAAAAGATCAATGAATCCCAAAAGAAAATAAAATCTTTTGGGATTCTTATTTTTTACAATCATCTAAAATCTGCAATAGAGCAAAAAAAAATCGATAAATAGAAATATTAGTTGCATTATTTACTATTCAAAAGAATTTATCGGTTATGAAAAAATTCAAAGTCCTATCCAATTATGAGCCAACTGGCGATCAGCCACAAGCGATCTCCGAACTTGTTCAAGGGATCGAAACTGGTGAGAAACACCAAGTTTTGCTGGGCGTGACCGGATCTGGTAAAACTTTCACAATGGCAAAAGTCATCGAACAAGTGAATAAACCCACACTCGTTCTCTCACACAATAAAACTCTGGCAGCGCAGTTATACGGAGAATTCAAGCAACTTTTTCCTCACAATGCAGTAGAATATTTTATCAGTTACTACGATTATTATCAACCGGAAGCTTATATTCCAGGTCAAGATATTTACATCGAAAAAGATTCTGACATCAATCAGCAGATCGAGAAATTGCGCTTGCACGCCACGATGAGTTTGATGGAAAGAAATGATGTGATCATCGTTGCCAGCGTTTCCTGCATTTATGGATTGGGCACTCCCGAAGAATATCGTGACGCTCTCATCAGGATAAAATGTGGCATGACAATCGATCGCGATGATCTGCTCAAACAATTGATCGCAATTCATTATGGCCGAAATGACATCGAATTTGAACGAGGTGCTTTCCGTGTCCAAGGCGATATTGTAGATATCTATCCAGCTTATCTGGAAAATTCAATACGTATTGAATTTTTTGGTGATGAGATAGAACGTATTTCGCGGATAAATCCCCTTGGTAACAGAATTTTGGAAGAAGTGGAAGAATATCCGATCTATCCAGCCAATCATTTTATCACCAGCAAAAATTCTTTGCATCGAGCAATAAATTCTATCAAAACAGAATTGAAAGAACGCATCGCCCATTTCCAGAAAAATAATCAACTTCTGGAAGCTCAACGCATCGAACAACGCACAAATTTCGATCTGGAAATGCTGAATGAAATTGGATATTGTTCTGGAATCGAAAATTATTCGCGTCATCTTACCGGAGCAAAAAAAGGCGATCCCCCTAACTGCCTTTTAGATTATTTTCCCGACGATTTTTTGATGTTCATCGACGAATCCCACGCTACGATTCCCCAGATCCGCGCTATGTATGGCGGAGATTATACTCGCAAAAAAAATCTGGTGGAATACGGATTCCGGCTTCCTTCAGCCTTTGATAATCGCCCTTTGAAATTTCATGAATTCGAAGCTCATTTACATCAAGTCATCTATGTTTCTGCAACTCCCGCTCCCTACGAATTGGAAAAAACAGCTGGAGTCTTTACCGAACAAGTTATTCGTCCGACTGGACTCGTTGATCCACAAGTTGAGATCAAACCAATACAAAATCAGGTTGATGATCTGATGGAACAGATCAGGATTCGCACTCCTCAAAAAGAAAAAATATTGGTAACAACTTTGACCAAAAGAATGGCAGAAGATTTGAGTAAATATCTGGATAAAGCAGGAATTCGCGTGCGCTATCTTCACAGCGAGATCGATACGATCGAACGTTCTCGCATTATCCGCGATCTTCGTTTGGATAAATTCGATGTGCTGGTAGGAATAAATTTATTACGAGAAGGCTTGGATTTGCCAGAAGTTTCCCTGGTCGCCATTCTGGATGCAGACAAAGCTGGATTTTTAAGATCCACTCGGTCACTTATCCAGACTTCGGGTAGGGCAGCGCGCAACATAAACGGCAAAGTGATATTTTATGCGGACACGATCACTCCAGCTTTGAAAGAAACGATATCTGAAACAGAACGACGTAGAGAGAAACAATTACGTTATAATCAAGAGAATAACATAACTCCCAAAACAATCAAAAAAAATATTGACGACATAATGGCTTCTACGAGCGTGGCAGACGGTTATCGAAAAAAAGTAAATAAAAAGGAGAGTTCAGATAAGGATAACTTTTTAGATTATCTGCACTTAGACTCAAAAGAAGATATAATGAATTTACTCGAGAAAGAGATGAAATCAGCAGCTAACGAATTAGATTTCGAACGGGCTGCAACCATAAGGGATCGAATTTACGAATTAAAAAAGCTTTAAATTACAATGAATTTATCAACCACCCAATTCTCATTTATTTTGTTTTTAATAAAAATATATTAGGAGAAGGAATGAGACCAGAAGAGAAAGAGCCCAAAAACGTGGAGAAAAATCCTGAAGGTATCGTCATCAAATCTGATGATGCTACCGCGAAAATGGAAGTCGAGGATACTGACATCAAAACTGAAGGAGATTATAAAAAATCTCCTGTCTATATCTACCATGACTGGTGTGTCAAATGTGGAATTTGCATCGCTTTCTGTCCCACAAATGTTTTAGCCGCAAAACCCGATGGTTCACCTTATGTCAAAAATCCTGACAACTGTATTCATTGTGAAACCTGCGATCGCCTGTGTCCAAATTTCGCCATCACCGGCGCAAAAGAAAAGTGAAGGAGAAAAAATGGCAAAATATTCAAAGAAAAACCCTGTTGTTTTAATGCAAGGAAATGAAGCTATCGCAAAAGGTGCGTTAGCTGCCGGACTTGACTTTTTCGCAGGTTATCCGATCACACCTTCGACTGAGATCGCGGAGATACTTTCCGAAGAACTTCCCAAAAAGGGAAACAGATTCATCCAGATGGAAGACGAGATCGCTAGTATCGCAGCTATTATCGGTGCTTCTCTTGCTGGAGCAAAAGCTATGACCGCCACCAGCGGCCCCGGTTTTTCATTGATGCAAGAAGGAATCGGCTTCGCCAAAATGACTGAAACTCCCTGCGTTGTTGTCAACGTGATGCGTGGTGGTCCCAGCACCGGACTTCCAACCAAACCATCACAAGGCGATATTATGCAAACCCGCTGGGGAAGTCACGGTGATTCGCCGGCGATCGTTCTTTACCCCGAATCAGTTCTGGAAAGCTATCAATTGACGATCCGCGCATTCAATCTGGCAGAAAAATACCGTACTTGCGTCGTGCTTCTCACGGATGAAGTGCTTGCGCATATGAGGGAATCAGTAATGCTTCCAGATCTGAAAAACGTGAAATTGATACATCGAATTCATCCCACAATACCTCCTGAATGGTATAAACATTACGAAGAAAATCCCAAATACATTTCACCCATGGCGAGTTATGGAGAAGGCTATCGCTTTCATGTTACAGGTCTTGCCCATGATGCCTATGGTTTCCCGACCAATCGCTCTGATGAAGCTGCTGTGATGATGGATCGTCTGAAAAAAAAGATCACTCACCATCTGCGGGAATTGATCCAGTTTGAAACATTTATGATGGAGGATGCCCGTTCAGCTATCTTTGCCGCTGGGATAACAGCAAGAGCAGCAAAATCAGCCGTTGTCAAAGCACGGAAATCCGGTAAAAAAGTCGGCTTGATCCGTCCACTCACAATTTGGCCCTTTCCTGATGACGCATTACGCAAATATTTTCATAACGTGAGAACAGTTTTTGTTCCAGAATTAAATCAAGGACAACTTCTTAACGAGGTGAAACGAGCGATGGGAAGTGTTTGGAATTATGAAAGTCGAAAAACACGTAACATCGTTCCTATTCAAAAGAACAATGGAGAATTGATCACTCCCCAAGAGATCATATCTACTATGAAGGAGGTGAAGTAAGATGCAAAAAGTTCCACAAAAAATCGTTCATAACCATTATCTCAGACATCGGAAAAAATTTCCACACGTTTGGTGTCCTGGTTGTAGCAATGGAATTGTGCTGGGAAATATCATTCGTGCGGTAAATCAATTAGGCTGGAAACGTAGTAACACAGCAATGGTTTCTGGAATCGGATGCTCCAGCAGAATGCCCGTTTATGTTGATTTTAACACCTTGCACACGCTTCACGGAAGAGCGATCGCCTTTGCCACCGGTATCAAAATGCAGAATCCGAAAATGGATGTGATGGTCGTCACCGGCGATGGAGATGCTACAGCGATCGGCGGAAATCATTTTATTCATGCAGCACGCAGAAATATTAATCTCTCCGTAATTCTTATCAATAATCATATTTATGGAATGACAGGTGGACAATATTCACCGACCACTCCAACTGGCGACAAAGCGACTACAACGCCCTATGGGAATATTGATCCTGTTTTTGACATTTGCGAACTGGCTTTGGGCGCAGGAGCTACTTTTGTGGCGCGCTCCACAGCTTTTCATTCTGTCGAAGCTCAGAATTTCATTCGTAAAGCTCTATCTCACAAAGGATTTTCTATCGTTGAGATCATCAGCGCCTGTCCAGTTATCTATGGACGCTTGAATAAGAAAGGCACAGCTCCTGATATGATGAGAGAAATGAAAGACAATGTGATCCCGATCAAAGCTTTTGATAAATTGACTGAAGAACAGAAAAAAGGAAAGGTCCAAAGAGGAATTTTCCGTGAAATAGAAAAACCTGAATATACAGATGAATACGAGAAATTGATCCAATCTATTGCAAAGGAACAAAAAAAATGAACAATAATATGAAGGAAATTCGTTTAAGTGGAAGCGGTGGCCAAGGTTTGATCACTGCTGGAATTATTCTGGCAAAAGCCGCCGTTATTGATGGTTATCGCGTCACACAATCACAAAGCTACGGTCCTGAATCAAGAGGTGGAGCATCGCGCGCAGACGTGATCATCAGCAAAGAAAAGTTTTATTATCCAGAAGCCACAAAATTTGATGTGCTTTTAGCTCTCACTCAAGAAGCCTGTGATAAATATTCTCCCAACCTGGAAGAAAATAGCATTCTCATAGCAGATACGACCTTTGTCAAAGATATCATCGTGCAAGAAGCAAATATCTATGAAATCCCCTTTACCAATATTGCCAAAAAAGAGCTGGGAACTGCTCTTCCCACAAATATTATGTCTCTCGGATTTATGGTCAAATTAACCAAAGTCGTCACCCAAGTTTCCCTGAAAAAAGCTGTCCAAGATTATGTAAAAAAGCAGTATGTCGATCTGAATACAAAAGCATTAAAGATCGGATTCCGGCTTGCTAATGATCCAGCCAAATATTCAGGAGAAAATAGTGGTTAATAAGATCAGTCACATTGGAATAGCTGTGCATAGCATCGATGAAGCTATGAAATTTTATCAGAAATTGGGATTGGAATTGGAAGCAACTGAAATCGTTGAATCTCAAAAAGTGAAAGTTGCTTTTCTGCCTGTCGGAGAAGTTCGCATCGAGCTTCTGGAAGCTACCTCAGAGCATAGTACGATCGCCAAGTTCATCGCGAAAAAGGGCGAAGGTATCCATCATATTGCGTTCAGCACAGATAATATCCGTGATAGATTAAAAGAAATCGAAGAAAAGGGAATTCGCTTGATCGATAAACTTCCACGTTTAGGAGCACACGGTGCAAATATTGGATTTCTTCATCCAAAATTTACGCATGGAGTTTTAGTTGAATTGTGCGAAGAAAATGATAATTAATGTATTTCGTTATATTATAGTTTGTTGTCAGCTATAAATGTTATGCAATATAAAAAAAAATGTTGAATTTTGGATTTTCTAATTGACAATTAATTCTCAATTCACAATTTAATCCGCCATATTGTGAGGAGTTTTCAAGAAATATTAGTTCTCACAAAAGGGGATTATTTTGATATTAGATCAGTCAATAAAGCTGATTAGAAATATAAGATTAAGGTTTTTCTCCTTTCAGGAGCAAACCTTTCTTTTGCATAGAAAAATGCAAAATTTCAGTGAAGCAGTCTGTTTAGTGGACTGCTTTTTTTATTTGGTAAATGTTAAAATTTGAGATGACGGGAGTTGCTATGAAATATTGGGAAAAACCCTTTGGTAGAGAAAAGCCTCAAGTCTTTCAAGGCTCGATTAATATCTTCAAAGATCGCTGCAAAGGCTGTGGTTTCTGTATTGAATTCTGTCCAAATAATGTCTTAGATTTTTCAAATGAATTTAACAAAAAAGGCTATCATCCACCCGAGATCATTTTTACAAAAAAGTGTACCTACTGCGGTCTGTGTGAATCCATTTGCCCCGATTCGGCAATTTTTGTTATTCGTGAGGAGGTGAAATGAGAATCAGTGATATGCACGGTGAATTTTTTTTACAGGGTAATTATGCTTGCGCTGAAGCAGCGATCTCAGCTGGATGCAGGTTTTTTGGCGCATATCCCATCACGCCTGCTTCTGAAATAGCTGAAAGAATGTCCTATCGACTTCCACAATTGGACGGAGTATTTGTGCAATTTGAAGACGAGATCGCTTCGATGGCTTCAATATTGGGTGCATCTTGGGCTGGCGTGAAATCAATGACAGCGACTTCCGGACCAGGTATTTCCTTGATGCTGGAAAATATCGGATTGGGCATGATGATGGAAACTCCCTGCGTGGTCGTTAATGTCCAAAGAGGATCTCCTTCGACTGGACTGCCCACTTCCTGGGGTCAATCCGACATGATGCAAGCAAGATGGGGCTCACACGGAGATTATGGATCGATAGCACTTTGTCCAAAATCTCCGCAAGAATATTTTGACCTAACGATCAAAGCATTTAATTTTTCAGAAAAATATCGACTTCCAGTTTTCATTATGGCAGATGCCGTTGTGGGACACATGACAGAAAAAGTCGTGATCCCACCTTCCGAAGAATTGGAATTGATCGAAAGGAAATACACTAATAAAAAAGGTGATCAATACAAGCCTTATGAATGTTGTGATGATGAATTTGTTCCAGATTTTGCTAAAGCTGGCGATGGTCATCTTTATCATTCTACAGGTCTCACCCACAACGAAAAAGGTTATCCGGATATGTCTGTGGAAACTCATATCAAGCTGGTGAATCGATTGATCAATAAAATACGCGATAATTCTGAAGAGATAATTCTATTGGAAAAACGGGATATCGATGATGCAGATGTAATCGTGATTTCCTATGGCATCACATCCAGAACGGTCATTCCGGCGATCGAAAAAGCAAAGAAAAAAGGCATAAAAATTGGATATCTACGCTTGATAACGGTATGGCCCTTTCCAGAAAAATTGATCTTGGAACTATCCAAAAAAGTAGCAGGCTTTGTAGTGGCAGAATTAAATATGGGACAGGTCGCTCTGGAAGTGGATCGTTGCGCTAAATATTGCACCACAAAATGGCTTCCCCATCCTGGCGGCGGTATGCACAGTCAAAGTGAAATTATTAAAGCAATCGAGGAGGTGGCACATGCAAAATAACGCAGCTCATCATCCGATGGAAAAATATCTGAGAATGGATAGAATGCCGCATATTTGGTGTTCTTCTTGTGGTCTGGGAACGATTGTGAACTCTTTCATGAAAGGAATCAAAAATGCTGGAATTGACACAAACAAAGTTGCTGTCGTCTCTGGTATTGGTTGCACAGGCAGAGTGGCAGGCTACATTAAATTGGATTCCTATCACACAACGCACGGCAGAGCCATTCCTTTTGCTTCTGGTTTGAAATTGGCAAATCGTGATCTAACGGTCGCTGTCATTTCCGGTGACGGTGATCTTTTTGCAATCGGTGGTAATCATCTCATTCATGCCGCTCGTCGCAATGTCGATATGAATGTGATCTGCGTAAATAATTTCATTTATGGAATGACAGGCGGACAAAATGCTCCCACCACACCTTTAGGCGCATACAGCTCCACAGCACCTTATGGAAATTATGAACAACCCTTCAATTTAGTGGGCGTTGCTGCTGCTGCTGGAGCATCTTATGTGGCAAGATGGACAGCGCTTCATTTTCACCGTTTGACCGATACGATCAAAGAAATGGCAAAGAAAAAGGGATTTTGCTTTTTAGAAGTGGTTTCTCCCTGCTCGACAGTTTTTGCACGCAAAAACAAAGGTGGAACCGGGCTCGATATTCTGCGAGAATACAAAGATCGATCAATAATCGATCATGAAGCTGATCCACAAAAAATTCCTCTTGGAATGAACGGTGAGATCATTTGCGGTGTTTTCATTAATGAAGACAGGCCGACCTTTTGGGAAAATGTGCAAAAGGGAATTGAAAAAAGAGTCGTGAAAACCAAAAATTATAAAGTTATCAAAAATCGTGAGAGCGTTGTTTGAAAAAGGAGAATGCATGAAAGAATTGAGAGTGAAAATATCTGGATTTGGCGGACAGGGCATAATCCTTTCCTCATACATTGTAGGAAAAGCAGCTTCCATTTTCGATGGGAAAAATGCTTCGATGACACAAGCTTATGGGCCAGAAGCTCGCGGTGGTGCCTGCAGTTCTCAAGTAGTTATTTCCCCACAAGAAGTAGATTATCCGTTAGTAGATGAAACAGAGATTTTAATCGCAATGTCCCAGGAAGGATATGACAAATTTTTGCATATCTTGCTTGAAGATGGAATTTTGCTTTACGATAGCGATCTTGTGACAAATCTACAATCTCATAAAAATTTCAAAGCAAAAAAAATTCCTGCTACCAGGATCGCAGAAGAACTGGGAAAAAAGATCGTGGCAAACATTGTGATGTTGGGATTCGCTACCGCACAAGCAAAGATCGCATCACCAGAAGCAATGAAACAAGCGATCATCGGCTCAGTTCCAGCAAAATTTAAAGATTTGAATATCAAAGCTTTTGATTATGGTTACAATTACAAAGGAGAATAGTTATGTTCTACAAATTGAACAATAAAGCGATCAAAAATTCTCTGTCAGAACAAGTTCAAGAAATATCTGCTCAAAATGTGTTCGATTGTTATCAATGCGGAAATTGCTCATCTGGTTGCCCAGTCGTTGACTATATGGACATTTCTCCAAATCAGGTTATGCGATTAGCACAATTTGGTGCGATTCAAGAAATTCTGGATAGCGAAACTATTTGGATCTGTTCTACTTGTTTGCAATGCTCTTCGCGTTGCCCAAAAGGAATTGATGTCTCCAAGGTTATGGAAGCTTTTCGTGCGATCAATTTGCGAAAAAGATTTAGTAAAGTTGAACCAAATAAAACACAGATCCAGAACATAAAAGAAACACCTCCTATCTTGTTGGTTAGTGCGATGCGTAAAATGACAGGTTGAAAAAATGAGAATAATGAGATCAAAGCAAAAAAGAGGAATATGATGAATTTACCCTATTATCCAGGTTGCACTCTGAAAGCAAATGCCAGCCATTTTGAAGATTCTGCTATCAAAGCAATGGAAATTCTGGGACATCAACTGGTTGAAATGAAGGATTGGGTCTGTTGTGGCACTGTCTTTTCTCAAACAGATGATGATCTGATGCTGCATCTTGCTTCCATTCGAAATCTATTACGTGCCAAAGAACAAGGTTTTGATGAATTGGTTACACTCTGCAGTATGTGCTATAACACTTTGAACCGATCCAAAGCTTTCATCGATTCTGATCCCGATAATCTAAAAAAAGTTACCGATTTTATGTATCGAGAAAATATTGAATATGATCAAGATATCCAAGTCTATCATCTTTTTAATATTCTTAAGGATAGGATCAAATATGAGACGATAGAAAAGCTGGTGCACAATCCCTTAAAATCTTTAAGGTTAGGCGCATATTATGGTTGTCTGCTGGTACGTCCAAAAGAATTTGCTATCGATGATTTTGAAGAACCAACTATCATTGAAGACTTCCTCAGAATTTTGGGTGCTGAAGCGATCGATTATCCATACAAGTTAGAATGCTGTGGTGCTTATCAAACTTTGACTCAAAAGGACGTCAGCGTCAAACGATGTTATGAAATTTTAAATTCAGCCAAAAAAGCAAACTGCGATGCGATCGTCACGAGTTGCCCACTTTGTGCTTATAATCTTGATTTCCTGCAAAAAGAGATCGAAAAAGAATATGTCGGATTTGTAAATATTCCTGTTTTCTACTTTACAGAATTATTGGCTTTAGCATTAGGACACACGTGGGAAGCTTCGTGGAGTGAATTGCATGCAGTTGACCCGTTGCCTTTGTTAAAAGATAAGCAATTGATCTAAAGAGGCTAAAATGAAAAGAATCGGTGTTTTTATTTGTCATTGCGGTGTGAATATCAAAGATACTGTTGATGTGGAATTGTTGACAGAACAATTGGAAAACTATCCAGGCGTGGTGCATATCGAGAACTATATGTTCATGTGCTCCGATCCAGGACAGAACCAGATCAAAGCAGCTATCGAAGAAAATAAACTGGATGGTGTAGTCATCGCCGCTTGTTCTCCCACCTTACACGAATCAACTTTTCAGAATGTGATAGAAGAAATGGGCATCAATAAATATCAATTGGAGATCGCTAATATTCGCGAACAATGCAGCTGGGTACACAATGATAAAGAAGAAGCAACTCGTAAAGCAAATCTCATCATCAAGACAGCTTTGGAAAAACTGCGCCTGAATGAATCTCTATCGCCAGTTTCTTCTCCGATGACTAAAAGAGTAATGGTGATCGGTGGTGGCATCGCTGGCATCCAAGCAGCACTTGATATCGCAGACGGAGGCTATGAAGTGCTCCTGGTTGAAAAAAAGCCATCTATTGGCGGACACATGATCCAGCTTTCGGAAACCTTCCCCACGCTCGATTGTTCGCAATGCATTCTGACGCCTAAAATGGTGCAGCTTGCCAAACATAAAAATATTAAATTATACGTGAATAGCGAAGTGGAAAAAGTAGAAGGCTTTGTAGGAAACTTCACGGCAAAGATCAATCGTAAACCGCAATATGTGAATCCAGATATCTGCACAATGTGCGGAGATTGCATTGACAATTGTCCTGTCGTCGTTCCCAGCGAATACGATGAAGGTCTTTCCTGGCGCAAAGCGATCTATGTTCCATTTCCACAAGCAATTCCAGCTACGTTCACCATCGACACAGAAAATTGTCTCGGTTTTGATCCTATCGCCTGCGGTGAATGTCGAAAAGCTTGCAAACCAGAAGCAATTAATTATGATAAAAAACCAGAAACTTTTGAAGAAAAGATCGGTGCGATCATTCTTGCAACTGGCTATGACCTTTATCCTGTCGAAAAAATGGCTGAATATGGCTATGGAAAATTTCCTGACGTCCTCAATGGATTACAATTTGAACGAATTCTTTCTGCCACTGGACCTACCGGTGGAAAAATGCTTCGTCCTTCCGACGGCAAAATTCCTAAAGAAATCGTTTTTATTCAGTGCTCGGGTTCACGTGATCCCGAAAGACACAATTCCTATTGCTCAAAAATATGCTGCATGTATTCGTTGAAACACGCAAAGTTATATAAACACAAAGTTCATGATGGGCAACCATACATATTTTACATTGATATCCGATCTGGTGGAAAGCGTTATGAAGAATTTATCCAACAAGCTGTGTCCGAAGATGGCGTCATTTATATTAGAGGAAAAGTAGCAAAGATTTACAAAGAAGACGATAAAATGATTGTGCACGGAATGGATACGCTGACTGGGAAAAAAATCGAGATCAAAGCCGATCTCGTCGTTCTCGCACAATCGATGATTCCAAGCGAAGGCGTGAACAAATTGATCCAGAATCTCAAATTGAGTACAGACGAACATGGATTCTTGAATGAAGCACATCCGAAATTGCGTCCTTTGGAAAGCATTCAATCAGGTTTTTACCTCACTGGTGCAGCGCAAGGGCCGAAAGACATTCCAGATTCTGTCGCGCAAGCATCTGGCGCAGCTGCAAAAGTTCTGGCCTTGATGTCACAACAAGAGATCTATCATGAGCCGATCATCGCCTGGGTTGATGAAGAAAAATGTTCTGGCTGTGGAATATGTATTTCTACCTGTCCCTACGGAGCTCGTGCTTTGAATTTTGACGGAATTGCCGAAGTAAATGAAGTTTTGTGTGAAGGTTGTGGAGCTTGCATTTCAGCCTGTCCATCCAGCGCTTCACAACAGCGAAATCTCACCGATGATCAAATCAACAACATGATCGATATAATTCTTCAGGATAATTTGGAAAATAGTTTGGAAAAAGAGGATATGATATGAAAAGATTTGAACCAAAGATCGTCTGTTTCCTTTGTAAATGGTGCACCTACGCCGGAGCAGACTTGGCTGGAACATCTCGCTTGAAATATCCAGCAAATGGTATAGTCATCAAGACACTCTGTTCATCCCGAATTGATAGTGAACACATTTTGCATGCTTTTGCCCGTGGCAGCGATGGTATCTTTATCGGTGGTTGCCATCCAGGAGATTGTCACTATCAAACAGGAAATTATAAAACAAAACGTAGAATTGTATTATTGAAGCGAGTTCTCGAACAAATGGGAATCAATCCTGATAGATTAAGATTGGAATGGATATCTGCCAGCGAAGGAAATAAATTTGCTCGTCAGATGACAGACTTCACCGAGCAGATCAGAGCTCTCGGCCCCATCCCAAAATATGACCGCAAGGAGGATATATCTAATGGCTGAAGAAAAAAGAAAAATGGTTAAAGTTTACATTTCAGGGGAACTTTTTGAAGTGCCAGAAGGTTCAACGATCGTTACAGCGATGGAATATGCAGGCTTTCAATTGAAACGAGGAGTCGGCTGTCGCGAAGGATATTGCGGGGCGTGCGCTACTGTCTATCGCGAAAAAGGTGATTATAAATTGAAAGGTGGCCTCGCCTGTCAAACAGTTGTCACAGACGGAATGGCCTTGACCCAAATCCCTTTTGTTCCAGCAGAAAAACCAACTTATGATCTTGATAAATTGTCACCAGATGTGAGCACATTCATGGAGCTTTTTCCCAGCGTCTTTCGCTGCGTTGCTTGCAACACCTGCACCAAAGCCTGTCCGCAAGATATCCAAGTTATGGATTACGTTCAAGCGCTGATCCGCGGCGACATCGCTAAAGCAGCTGATCTTTCTTTCGACTGTATTCGTTGCGGTTTATGCGCTCTGAGATGCCCTGCTGAGATCGTCCAATATAACAATGCCACATTAGCTCGCAGACTTTATGGCAAATATCTTTCCCGCAAAAGCCCTGAACTGGAAAAAAGGTTAAAAGAGATCTCAGAAGGCAAATTTGACCAAGAAATGGACAAACTAAAAAAAATGGGCAGAAAAGAACTTTCTGAAACTTATTATAAAAGAGAAATCAAAATTTCCTAAACAGGAGAAAATATGTATCCAGATTATATGTTAGAATCAATAAAAAAAGTAGAAAAAACGCGCAATAAAAGATTGGAACTGGCGAAAAAATTTGGCAAACAAGTTTATGAGCCGATGACAGAAAAAGAGCGAGGCGACATTCTCAATACCTATCATCCAGACTATAAAGATGATGCTTTGAAAGAAGTACATCTCGGACCAAACAAAGGTGAGAAGATCATCAATGAAGTAGTCGATGTTTTGGAATCTTATCCGCGCAATCTTTCCCAAACATTCGATCTTTCTCAACCTGACTATGAAACAGACGTTCTCATTATCGGAGCTGGCTCAGCTGGATTATCTGCCGCGATCGAAGCTTCAAATAAAAACGTTGAAACCATGATCATCACGAAATTAAGATTGGGTGATTCCAATTCAATGATGGCTCAAGGTGGTATTCAAGCTGCTGACCAACCCGATGATTCTCCCGTTCTACATTATCTCGATGTGATGGGTGGTGGTCATTTTGATAACAAACCGGAACTGGCAGAAGCTCTTGTGATGGATGCTCCTAAAACGATCAGATGGCTGGAAAAAAACGGCGTTATGTTCGATAAATATGAAGATGGTAGAATGATGGTCAAATCGGGAGGAGGAACTTGCCGAAATCGGATGCATTCCACGCGAGATTATACTGGTGCTGGAATTTGCCGCGTCTTGCGCGACGAAGTGCAAAATCGTCCTGATAAAGTTAAATTTCTGGAATATTGCGCTGCCACAGAGATCATTCTGGATGAAAAAGGGCAAACTGCTGGTGCGATCGTTTATCATTTGGAACTGAAAAAATATTTTGTAGTCAAAGCAAAAAGCGTCATCATCGCTACAGGTGGCTTTGGTAGATTGCATGTGCGAGGTTTCGAAACCACAAATCATTATGGCGCGACAGCTGATGGACTCGTTATGGCCTATCGCGCAGGTGCAAATTTACTTTATATGGATTCTGTTCAATACCATCCTACTGGCGCTGTTTTTCCTGAACAGATCGTTGGATTTCTTTGCACAGAAAAAATCCGCGGACTTGGTGCACAGCCTGTGAATAAAGATGGCGAGCTCTTTGTTTTTCCACTTGAACCACGTGATATCGAAGCTTCTGCTTTTATCCGCGAATGTGAAAATGATATGGGAGTGACGACACCTTCCGGCCTAAAGGGAATTTGGTTAGATAGTCCGCTCATCGAATCATTGTCTGGACCTGGAACGATAGAGAAAAACCTACCAGCGATGCTTCGACAATATCATCGTTTTGATATCGATATCCGCAAATATCCAATGCTGGTCTATCCCACTTTACATTATCAAAATGGTGGAATTGAGATCAACGCAAAAGCTGAAACCCGCGTTCCTGGACTTTTTGTTGCTGGAGAAAGTTCTGGTGGTGTGCACGGTCGCAATCGCTTGATGGGAAATTCTCAATTGGATGTTGTAGTTTTCGGTAGAAGAGCGGGAAAATTCGCTGCAGAGAAAATTCTGGACGGAATTCAAATTGGTAAAATGATGCTCGAACATATCGATAAATATGCCAAAGAAGTGAAAGAACTCGGAATTGATGAAAAAAGAATATCTCCAATCTTATTACCCGACTACATTCCGACACATGTCAAAGCAAAACAATTGACTACAACCTATCACGGAACGTTGTTTTAGCGGAGAGTTCATTTGCATTTGATCACAATAAAGTTTGAAAAAAAAGTTTCTTGTTAATATAGAGGAGGTTCGGTTAATGGCAAAACCAAAAGTTGCTTTTTATTGGTGCGCTTCCTGTGGTGGTTGTGAAGAAGCGATCATCGATCTAAACGAAAAAATATTGGAAGTCGCTGATCTGATAAATATTGTATTTTGGCCCTGCGCTATGGATTTTAAATATGCTGATGTTAGAAAAATGGCTGATCAGGAAATTGATGCCTGCTTTATCAATGGTGCGATCAGAACTGATGAACAATTGGAAATGGCAAAACTTTTGCGAAAAAAATCTAAAATGGTCATTTCGTTCGGAGCTTGTTCCCATCTCGGCGGAATTCCAGGATTAGCAAATTTCTATGATAAACATTCTATTTTTGATGTTTCCTACAAAGCTGCCTGCCCTTCTATCGAAAACCCAGAAAATATTGTCCCTGAAACAAAAGTGAAAGTACCTGAAGGAGAATTGACGCTTCCTGCTTTTCATAATACAGTGAAAAGCTTGGATCAAGTTGTGACTGTAGATTATTACATTCCTGGCTGTTCGCCAGCTCCCTATCTCACTTTGGAAGCGATCCATAAAATATTGGCTAATGATCTTCCAGCAAAAGGATCTGTTTTGGCTCCCGATAAATCACTGTGCGATGTCTGCTCTCGTAATGACACAAAACCTGAAAAGCTAATGCTCGATGAGATCAATCGCATATCTCTCGTCGATGCTGACCCGGAAAAATGCTTTCTAGCGCAAGGTATTATCTGTATGGGGCCAGTCACACGAGCTGGTTGCCGAAAAGAGGGTGATGGCAGATGTATCACGGTGAATATGCCGTGTCGCGGTTGCTACGGAGCGCCGAACAATGTCAAAGATGTCGGAGGAAAAATGGTTTCAGCTCTTGCATCAATTTTGGGAGTGGAAAATGAAGAAGATTATGATGAAGAAAAGATCACAAAATTGATGGATCAAATCGTTGATCCAGCTGGCACATTCTATCGCTTTTCTTTGCCCGTCTCAATGTTGCACAGAACTCGTAGCGAAAAACAAATTTAAGAGGATTTCTTATGACAAAAAAAGTAACAATTGATCCAATCACGAGATTGGAAGGACACGGCAAAATAGAAATATTTCTGGATGATGAAGGCAACGCCAAAAATGCTTATTTACAAGTTCCTGAATTAAAAGGCTTTGAACAATTTTGTATCGGCCGACCCGTCGAAGAACTTCCACGAATCACTCCACGTATCTGCGGTGTTTGTCCGACAACGCATCACATGGCTTCCACAAAAACTGTCGATGCCGTCTATCAAGTGAAACCAACCGAAACTGCTGTCAAGATCCGCAGGGTGATCAATAGCGCTTTTGTAATGGAAGATCATCTTTTGCATTTCTTCTTCCTGGGAGGTCCTGATTTCGTGGTCGGGCCCGACGCACCTCCTGCCGAAAGAAATATTCTGGGCGTTGTGGGAAAAGTGGGAACTGAGATCGGAAAGAAAGTGATCGCAGCACGTCGCGATCTAAGACGCATCATAACTGAACTTGGTGGACGTGTGATCCATCCTGTTTGTGGTCTTCCCGGCGGAGTCTCCAAAGGCATTACCGAAGAGAAAAGACAGGAATATCTTCAAATCGCCAAAAAAACAGTAGAGTTTTCCAAATTCGCCATGCAAATTTTCGATGATATCGTTTTGAAAAATGATAAATATGTTGATCTCGTTGTCGGTGATATTTACAAACACAAAACCTATTATATGGGCTTGGTTGACGAAAATAACTATCCTGACCTTTATGATGGAAAAATTCGTGTCGTCGATCCTGAAGGAAAAGAGATCGCCAAATTCTCATCAGAAAATTATCTTGATCACATCAAAGAGCGTGTCGAACCCTGGAGTTATATGAAGTTCCCCTATCTGAAAAATATTGGCTGGAAAGGATTTCAAGATGGAAAAGAAAGTGGAGTCTATCGCGTCGCACCTTTGGCAAGATTGAACGTCGCCGATGCGATGGGAACACCGATCGCACAGCAAGAATTTGAAAAAATGTATGATATTTTGGGCGGAAAACCAGCTCATAATACATTAGCTTTTCATTGGGCTCGTTTGATCGAAGTCGTGAATCTGGCAGAAAGATTGGAACAACTTCTCTCCGATAAATCGATCACAAATCCCAATATCCGCAATATTCCCACTTCGATTCCTGATGAAGGAGTCGGAGTTGTAGAAGCTCCGCGCGGAACTTTGATCCATCATTATAAAACTGATGAAAAAGGCTTGGTCACAGCCGTAAATTTAATTGTGGCAACTGTAGGAAATTCTGCCGCTATGTCGATGTCCATTGCCAAGGCTGCCCAAAAATTGATTAAAAAAGGAAAGGTTACTGACGAGATATTAAACATGGTCGAGATGGCTTTCCGTCCCTATGATCCTTGTCTTGCTTGCGCTACGCATTCACTTCCGGGCAAAACTCCTTTGATCGTGAATATCTATGATAATGAGAAAAATAAAATTCAGACTTTGAAACGAGATTAATTCATTCATGAGAACGCTGGTTTTGGGTTTGGGTAATACGATTCTTTCTGATGACGGCGTGGGAATTCACGTGGCAAATCATATCCAGCAGAAATGTTTCCAATGTGACGTGAAAGAAGCAAGCGCTGCTGGTTTTCGCGTGATTGACGAAATTATCGGATATGACAAGCTTATCTTGATCGATTCGGTGAAAACTGGAAAGGCAGAATTTGGCACACTACATCATTTTGACAGGCAGGAATTTCAGAACACATTGCATCATTCTTCTCCGCATGATATCAGTCTTTTCGAAGCTTTCGAGATCATGAAAAAGGAAAATTGTAAATTACCAGCAGAAATCGAGATTTACGGTATCGAAGTAAAAGATACTTTCACATTTTCCGAAAGATGCACTCCCAAAATCGAAGCAAAAATTCCCAATTTAGTCAAAACAATTATTGAACAACAAAATCTGAAATAGAGGTGTTATGAAAGTTCATGAGTATCAAGCGAAAGAGATTTTTGCACAATACGGAGTTCCAATTCCGCCTGGCAAAATAATCTCACAAGAAGAAAAAGCCGAAGCTGCCGCCAAGGAAATCGGCGGAAACATCTGGGCGGTGAAAGCACAGGTACACGCTGGTGGACGCGGAAAAGCAGGCGGCGTTAAAATTGCTAAAAACATCGAAGAAGTAAAAAAATTCGTATCAGAAATTTTGGGAATGAGACTCATCACACACCAAACTGGAGATGCAGGTAAAATCGTTAAAAAAGTCTATCTCGAAGGTGGAGTCGCCATCCAAACTGAATTTTATCTGGGAATCGTTTTAGATCGGACGCTGGAAAAACCCGTGATGATAACTTCCACAGAAGGCGGTATGGAAATCGAAAAAGTAGCTGAAAAAAATCCAGAGAAGATCATAAAAATTGCGATCGATCCTTTAACCGGTTTCCAAAATTTCCACGCCAGAAAATTGGCTTTCGGTCTGAAACTTACCAAAGAACAGCAGCGAGAATTCTCTAAATTCGCCAGCACATTATACAAAGTCTATTTGGAAACAGACGCAAGTTTGATCGAGATCAATCCACTGGTACTCACCCAGGAAAACAACTTTATCGCTTTGGATGCAAAGATAAATTTCGATGATAACGCTCTGTTTCGTCATCCAGAAATAATAAAATTGCGCGATCTAGACGAAGAAGAACCCAGCGAGATCGAAGCAAAAAAATTTAATCTGAGCTATGTCAAACTGGATGGAAATGTCGGCTGTATGGTTAATGGCGCAGGTCTTGCCATGTCCACGATGGATATCATCAAATATTATCAAGGTGAACCAGCAAATTTTTTGGATGTGGGTGGAAATGCCAGCGCCGAAACCGTCGCTAAAGGCTTTGATATAATATTGCGAGACCCGAATGTAAAAGCGATCTTTATCAATATCTTTGGCGGGATTGTGCGCTGTGACCGCATCGCCAATGGTATCTTGGAAGCGACCCAAAAAACTGAAGTGGCTGTTCCTTTAATTGTTCGTCTGGATGGTACAAATTCCGAAAAAGCTGCCCAGATCCTGAAAAACGCTAAAATCAAGAACATTATCTATGCTTCCAATCTGGCTGATGGCGCACAGAAAGCGGTAATCGCAGCAAAGGGAGAACAAAAATGAGCATCCTTGTAAATAAAAATTCTCGTGTTATCGTGCAAGGCTTCACCGGTAAAGAAGGCAGTTTCCATGCTCAGCAATGTTTAGATTTTGGCACAAAAATCGTGGGCGGCGTCACCCCTGGAAAAGGCGGAAAGATTCACCTCGGAAAACCGGTTTTCAATACTGTGGCAGAAGCCAAAAAGGAAACAGCAGCAAATGTGAGCCTGATCTTTGTTCCACCTTCTTTCGCCGCAGATGCTGTGATGGAAGCTGCTGAATCAGAGATTGAAGTTATCGTTTGTATCACAGAAGGCATTCCAACTTCAGATATGATGTTAGCAAAGAAATTTTGTAAAGAGCAGAATGTAAGATTGATCGGACCAAATTGTCCGGGAATTATTTCTGCAGAAGAAGCCAAAGTAGGAATTATGCCAGGTTTTGTTTTCAAAAAAGGGAAAATCGGTTTGATCTCCAAATCAGGAACTCTAACCTATGAAGCAGCAAATCAAGTAGTGGAAGCTGGATTCGGCATCACCACAGCAATCGGGATCGGCGGAGATCCTATCATCGGCTCTTCTTTCGTTGATCTACTAAAACTCTTTGCAGAAGATGATGAAACAAAGGCAGTAGTGATGATCGGAGAAATTGGTGGCGATATGGAGATCCAAGCTGCAAAATTCATCAAAGAAGAATTTCACAAACCTGTTGTTGCTTTCATCGCCGGGCAAACTGCTCCCAAAGGCAAGCGAATGGGACATGCAGGCGCGATCATTGCTGGTAGCAAAGGCACAGCTCGCGAAAAAATGAAAGCTCTCGAAAAAGCTGGCGTAACCGTCACAGAATCTCCTGCTGATATTGGAAAAAGTGTGAAAAAAATTATGGCAAGACCATGAAAAAAAAGATCAAAACAACCGTTGAAAAGTATTGTCAAAATGAAGCAAATAGTCATCATCTGATCTGGGAACATTTGAAGGACGGGAATTTTCTCAACAAGAAATTTCAGCGTTGTCATCCCATTTTGTTTGATCATCAAGGAGAAAAAAGATTTCTCCTGGTAGATTTCTATTGTCCTGATCACAACCTCATCATTGAATTGGATCAAGGAATTCACAGCTTGCAGCCAGAATACAAAATCAATCGTAGGATCTTGCTTGAACATTTTGATTATCAATTTATTCGTTTCCCAGAAAATAAGATATTGAGATCATTTGATGATATTATGTTGCAATTGGGAAAAACCCTGATTGAACTACATCTAAAAAAAATTAAAATAAGGAGTTCTAATGCGAACCATTGACGTGAAGGAGATCATCCCGATAGTAAAAAAATTGTGTATTGATTCGAATTATTATATCGGCGATGATGTGATCGACAAGATCAAAGAATTTAAGGCAAAGGAAGAATCGGAAACGGCAAAAGAAGTTCTGGATATTTTATTGGAAAATTATGAACTTTCTGCTCAGGAAAAAATGCCGATCTGCCAGGATACTGGCGTTGCTGTTATTTTTATCGAAATAGGACAGGATGTTCATATCACAGGTGGAAATTTTGAGGAAGCGATCAATGAAGGTGTGCGACAAGGCTACCAAGATGGCTATCTGCGCAAATCTATGGTCGATGATCCGATCATTGAAAGAAAAAACACGAAAGATAATACTCCAGCTTTGATCTATACCGATATTGTGCCCGGAGAAAAATTGAAGATAACCGTTGCTCCCAAAGGTGGCGGAAGCGAAAATATGAGCGAAGTGAAAATGATGAAAGCAGCAGACGGGATCGAAGGCGTCATCGATTTCGTGGTAGATCGCATCAAGCGGTCTGGAGGAAATCCCTGCCCGCCTGTCGTTGTTGGAGTCGGTTTGGGCGGAAATTTTGAGCAAAGTGCACTTCTGGCAAAAAAATCTCTACTGCGTTCTTTAAACGAAGAAAATCCAGACCCGAAATGGGCAGAAGTGGAAGCAGAAATTTTGAAAAAAGTCAATGATTTAGGAATCGGACCACAAGGTTTGGGCGGCAGAACGACAGCTCTGGCGGTTCATATCCTGCACAAACCTTGTCACATCGCTTCAATGCCTGTCGCCGTGAATGTACAATGTCATGCAGACAGACACAAAACAGCAACGATTTGAAAGGAGGAACAAAATGGCAAAAACGATAAAATTGAGAACTCCGTTAAAAGTAGAAGATCTGGCAAAATTGGAAATCGGTGATAAAGTATATCTTTCGGGAACGATTTACACAGCGCGCGATGCAGCCCACAAGAGACTTGTAGATTTGTTAGAACAGAATAAAGAATTGCCTTTTGATATCGCAGGCGCTGTCATTTATTATGTGGGACCGGCTCCAGCTCCTCCCGGAAAACCGATCGGTTCTGCTGGACCGACCACGAGTTATCGCATGGATCCTTACGCTCCAGCTCTGATGGATGTCGGTCTAAAAGGAATGATCGGAAAAGGACCACGCAGCGAGGAAGTCATCAATTCAATGAAAAAGAATCAAGCTGTTTATCTGGCAGCGATCGGTGGAGCTGCGGTTGTCGTAGCAAGTGCTATCAAGAAAGCAGAAGTGATCGCTTATGAAGATCTGGGCACAGAAGCGATCCGTAAATTGGAAGTAGAAGATTTTCCTTGCATCGTGGCTAATGACGTCAACGGCAATGATATTTATCAAGAAGGTGTGAAAAGATTTAAGAAATAGAAAAAAATATTAAATTGAAAAACTAATTTAAGTAGAATAGATAAGTAAATTTTGATTTATCTATTCTACTTGTTTTTTCATAAATTGTATTTTAGAAAACCTGTGTTGTGTCAAATAGATTTGTTAAAAAGACATTGACGAAATCAAGATATATAAATTTATTTTGAGTATGTTCATTTTATATCCCGAAATAAGTTGTGAGGTAAAAAAATTGAGCAACATGAAAATCAAAAGTGAAAAAAGTCAAATCAAATTGATCATTCCCACTAACAATGATGGTAAATTTAGATTCAAAAAAAGAATATTTTGATGAGAATATTCAAAATCAATTTTAAATTATTATCGAATAGATAATTTTAAAATGTTCACAATATCCTATCTGGAAAATAAAATACAAAGATATTTTAAAAATCTTATACACAAATAAATAAATAAGGAGTTCAAATGGAAATCGTAAAATTATGGCCCGAAATTGAATGGATCAAAGACAAAAAATTGCGTGAGAGTGTGAAAAAAACATGGGAAGCTGCCTTGGAACGAAGCGTGCTTACAGCTGAAGACCTAAAAATTATTCCCTTCACTCTCCTGGCAGGCCCCGATCTAAAAGTAACTTTTATGGATCACAAACGCAGCGTCGTTCACATTGCCAGAGCTGCTGGCGAAAAAGTGAACGAATTCTATCATGGTGAATTGAAAGTTAATATGGATGTATTGATCGCTGGAGCGATTTTAGCAGATGTGGGAAAATTATTGGAATATGTGTTGGACGAAAAAGGGAAAGCAGTTCAAGGCATTTATGGAAAATATTTGCGTCATCCTTTCAGCGGAGTTTCTTTGGCGGAAGAATTTGATGTTCCAGCTGAAGTTTGTCATATCATTGCCACACACGCTGGAGAAGGAAATATGGTGAAACGCACCACCGAAGCCTATCTCGTCCATCATGCGGATTTCATGACGTTTTTACCCTTCAAAGAAAGATTGCAAATCTAAATTTATTGCCTATGTCTGATAAATCTCCCACGAATAAATTCATAAGCTGAATTTGGATAAAATGATCTGGAATATCACTCACGAATTCAGCTGTGGGAAAAAATTTTTAAACATATACAGGAGAAATTATGGCTTTAACATTAATTGAAAAAATCCTGGCAAATCACAGCGGAAAAGAAGTTGTGAAACCAGGTGAGATCATCGACATTGTGATCGATGTGCGCGTAGCTCGTGATTTTGGTGGAGCAAATGTGGTGAAAAATCTGTTGAATTTTGACCTGGAAATTGATAATGTTTCCAAAACATTTTTCACTTTCGATTGTAATCCAACCGGCTCTGACCAAAAATATGCAGAAAATCAACAATTCTGCCGCGAATATGCCCGTGAAAAAGGCATTAAAGTTTATGATATCAATTCCGGGATCGGTACGCATCTCGTCATCGAAAAAGGATTGGCGTTGCCAGGTTCGACAGTCGTTTCCACCGATTCACACGCCAATATTCTGGGAGCTATCGGTGCCTTTGGTCAAGGAATGGGCGATAAAGATATCGCCAAGGCCTGGTCTTCAGGAAAAAGCTGGTTCAAAGTTCCAAAATCTGTAAAATTGACTTTCACTGGAAAACGTCCTGAAAATATCTCCGCCAAAGATATCGTTCTGAACCTGCTCAATCGTTTCGGCGCAAACACCTTGTTGGGATATGCCGTGGAACTTTATGGCGAAGCGATAGACAATTTACATTTGGATGAAAGGATCACGATCTCTTCTATGGCAACCGAAATGGGAGCGATCTCCGTTTTGATCCCACCTTCAGAAGAAATTTTGAATTATTGTTCCGAAAAATCACAGAAAAAAGTTGAAGGTGTTTTTGCTGATGAAAAAGCAATTTATGCAAAAGAATTGGAACTGGACATTTCCACCTTCAAACCGATGGTTTCTCGTCCCGGTCATCCTGATGATTCGGTAGATATAACGACTGTTCAGGGAAAGAAAATCGACTCTGCTTTCATCGGCAGTTGCACGAATGGAAGATTTGAAGATCTGGAAATTGCTGCAAAAATTCTGGAAAATCGTCAGGTTGCTCCCGGCGTCGTTCTGAAAATCGTTCCTTCCACCGATGAAGTCTGGCAAAAATGCCTGGCTGCTGGTTATATCAAAATTTTCAAAGATGCTGGCGCTTTGGTGAGTAATGCTGGTTGTGCCGGCTGCGCTGCTGGACAAGTTGGTCAAAATGGACCGGGCGAAGTAACGATCAGCACAGGAAATCGAAATTTCGTTGGAAAACAGGGAAAGGGAGAAGTATATCTTGGTTCGCCAGCTGAAGTTGCTGCTTCTGCTGTCGCCGGCGTTATCACCACGCCAGATAAAATTCCCGAAATTCCTGCTGAATTCGAGGAAACAACAAAATTCCTTTCTTCACAAAAATCAGCAAAATCAACACAAAAAAAAGTAGCAAAAATTCTGGAAGGAAAAATCTGGATCATCGAAAAAGATAATATTGACACCGATATGATCTTTCACAATCGCTATCTCACCATTACAGATATTGAAGAAATGGGACAATACGCTTTCGATAATCTGGAAGGTTGGGAAAATTTCGCCAAAAAAGCAGAAAAAGGCGACATCATTATTACCGGAAAAAATTTTGGGGCAGGAAGTTCGCGTCAGCAAGCTGTTGATTGTTTCAAATCACTCGGTGTGCAGGCGATCCTGGCAGAATCTTTTGGTGCGATCTATGAACGTAATGCAATCAACGCAGCCTTTCCCATCCTGACCTATTCCGATCTATCCGAATTGGAATTGCAGCAGCGCGATAAGATCAGATTAAATCTGGAAACAGGAGAATTGACCAATTTGCAGAATAAAAAATCCATCAAGATAAATCCTTTCTTCGATGTACAGATGGAAATCTATCAGCGAGATGGTCTTTTGAGTTAACTGATATTTAGATTAAATAGCTGATTTAAACTGTGAGAAGTGATTAAATATCCAGTCTATATTGATGAAACTGGAAATTCTAACTTGAAAAGCTCAGATAATCTAAATCATCGGTTCTTAACATGAACAAGTGTAATTATGTCTTTTAGTTACGCAAGAAATGTATTGCACTCTGATACGAAAAAAATCAAAACCAGCTTTTTTAGGCCAACATCCTGATGATCCAGTTATTTTTCGTAGAAAGGAAATAAACAGTATGGTTACAGAATGAAAAAGTTACGATAATAAATCCCCTTACGGGGACAATGGTCTTCGCCATCCATATCCAGATAACTGGAGTACTTCCAGCAAAAAAAATTTGTAGATATTGTAAAAATTAAATTTTTAAAAGGAGTAAAAATGGGAAACACTTTTGTCGAAAAAATATTAGGAGCAAAAACAGGTTCGATCGTTTTTAAAAAACCGAACATTGTTTTGACACACGATAACACTGCCAGCATCAAAGGCACTTTTCAAAAAATGGGCGGTGAAAAAGTTGCAGATCCAAATCAGCTTTTAGTAGTTTTGGATCACAATGCACCACCAACGAACGCCAAACTGGCAAATCAATATCAGACGATACGTGATTTTGTAACCGAACAAAGAATAAAAAATTTCCACGATGTGGGCGAAGGAATTTGTCATCAAGTGATGAGCTATCACGCAAAACCGGGAATGATCATCGTGGGCAGCGACAGCCACACCTGCACGGCTGGCGCATTCAACGCATTGTCCGCAGGAATTGATCGCACCGAATCAGCAGGAATCTGGAAGCGAGGGAAAACCTGGTTTCGTGTTCCTGAATCAATGAAAATTACCTTGAAAGGGAAATTGCGCGAAGGCGTCTTTGCCAAAGATATTTCGCTCTGGATAATCGGTATGATCGGTTCTGCTGGTGCTAATTATATGAGCATTGAATATCACGGCGACGGCGTGAAAACACTTTCGATTTCCGAACGAATGACGCTGGCAAATCTCGCTTCGGAAATGGGCGCAAAAAATGCTGTTTTCCCACCAGACGAAGTTCTGGAAAATTTTATAGGAAACAAGATCGAAAATGGTATTTGGGCAGACGAAAATGCTGTTTATTCCAGAGAAATTGAAATTGATCTGAATGAAATATTTCCACTCGTGGCTGCTCCACATCACGTGGATAATGTGAAAGCTGTGTCAGAAGTCGCTGGCAAAAAAGTCCATCAAGGTTTGATCGGAACTTGTACTAATGGAAGACTGGAAGACATTCGTATCGCAGCTGAAATCTTGGACGGGAAAAAGATCGCAAATGGTTTCCAGCTTCTCGTTATCCCAGCTTCCAAAAAAATCTATCTACAAATGATCGAAGAAGGATTGACTGAAAAATTGATGAATGCTGGAGCAAGCGTTCTGGCGGTTTCCTGCGGTCCGTGTCTGGGAACAGGACAGGGAATTCCAGCGGATGGTTACACGGTAATTTCCACAGCAAATCGCAATTTCAAAGGCAGAATGGGAAATAAAAATGCAGAGATTTATCTTGCTTCGCCAGCCTGTGTAGCTCATTCGGCTATTTCAGGAGAAATTACCGATCCGCGCCAAAATCCCACAAAAGATCAATATCCTTTTGTAAAAGAACAAAGTGCTACAAATGAAATTTCAACTGATGAAAATCGACGTCAAAATGGTGTCTGGAATTATGCTGATGTAGATAATCTGAACACCGATCAAATGTTCGCTGGCGATCTCACTTATAAAATTCTGAGCTCCGAACCCGAAACGATCATTCCGCATCTTTTTAAAGGATTCGATGAGAATTTCGCCAAAAACGTGCAAAAAGGCGATATTATCATAGCAGGAGACAATTTTGGTTGTGGAAGCTCCCGCGAGCATCCAGCAGTCGGCTTGGCACATATCGGTGTGAAAGCTGTGATCGTGAAATCTGTGAATCGGATTTTCTATCGTTCTTCTGTCAATCAAGGCTTACCCATAATTGTTCTACCAGAGATCGTAGAAAAATATCAAGCTGGTGATAACGTTGCGGTCAGCTTGGAAGACGGCACCATCCAGATCAATGATGAAACTTATGAATTTGCACCACTACCCGATGAATTAATGGAGATCTTTGCCGCCAAAGGTTTGGTGAATTGGATCAAAAACAATTAGAGAAATATTAACCTTCCGAAGTATGAAAACGCTTCGGAAGGTTTTTTCGATCAAAAAGTTCCATATACTGCTCTATTCCCAAGTTTGAAACGAATCGCATAGACTTGCCATTCTTTTATTGCTTCAATGTATCTGGTGAAAGTGTGTTCGCCCAAAGTATCTTTCACATTTTTTCTTGAATCTCAAAATCCTTTTTTTTAGCAAAAAATTATTCTTTTTGGATATTTGATGATATTCAGAGATTATTTAGAAAAAACTTGTCATATTTTACAAAGAAAAGTTTGTGAAAAAAAATTAATCAGGAGAAAAATATGAATTACACGGAAGAAAAAATTTCTAAACCTTCCCGAAAATATTTTTCGGAAGACCTTGACATCACAAAATGGGAAAATGTGGAAAAAGAACTGCAAAAACTCGTAGCCGAAGAAATCGCTTCAAAAGATGAGCTTATTGAATTTTTGGAAAAAGTGGGAGAATTATCCGACATGATATCTGAAGAGATGGCCTGGCGCTACATCACGATGACGCGGTTTGCTGATCAGGAAAAAAATTCTGAAAATTTTAATAAATTTTATCGCGATATTGTTTCAAATTCAAAGCCTTATCATCACAAATTCAATCGTAAATTCTATGAAAGTCCCTACCGCAAAAATTTGACAGGAAAAGAATATCAACATTTAAATCGTATCATCTCCAATGATATTGACCTTTTTCGGGAAGAAAACATTCCCTTGCAAGCACAAGAAACAGAACTGGCAAATAAGTATGGAACCGAATTTTCCAAACTGACAGTTCAGTATGACGGTGAAGAAAAAACTCTTTCCCAGCTTGCACCTTATCTGAAAAAACAAGATCGAAAAGTGCGCGAAGAAGTTTGGACCTTGCGAGCGAAAAAAATGGCTGAAAAGCGAGAACATTTCAATGAGCTTTTCGATGAAATGAAAAAACTACGCATCAAAGAAGCAAAAAATGCCGAATTTTCCAATTATCGCGATTATATGCACCAATCGAAAGGAAGATTTTCCTACACGCCAGATGATCTGATCGAGTTTCACAAAGCGGTGGAAAATGAAGTTACTCCATTTTTGAGAGAATTGGCTGAAGAACGAAAAGAAAAATTGGGTTTGTCAGAATTACGTCCCTGGGATACTTCAGTCGATCTGGATGGCAAAACACTCAAGCCATTCAAGACGATCGAAGAATTCATCGATAAAGGGATCGCTATTCTACACGAAGTAAAACCAGATTTTGGACAGAATTTGAACAAGATGAAAAACAGCGGTTTATTGGACCTGGAAAATCGGAAAGGGAAAGCACCCGGCGGCTATAATTATCCTTTGCAAGAAACCGGCGCACCATTCATCTTTATGAATGCTGTCGGATTGCATCGCAACATAGTCACCCTACTTCACGAATCGGGTCATGCTATGCATAGCTTTGCGACAAAAGATATTAAAATCGACGCTTTCAAACACACGCCCAGTGAAGTAGCTGAATTAGCTTCGATGAGCATGGAATTTTTTACGATGGATCAATGGGATAAATACTATCAAGATGAAGATGATTTCAAGAAAGCAAAACGCGATCAATTGAAAAGCGCTTTAGGATTTTTGCCTTGGTGTATGATTGTCGATGCTTTCCAGCATTGGGTCTATCTTAATCCGGAACACACGATAAAAGAACGAGATGATTTCTTCGTCAATCTGTCTGAGCGCTTCAATGCTGGTGTGAATTGGCAAGGATTAGAAGATTTTCGTCGCAATTTATGGCTGTTCCAACTGCATATTTTTGAAGTTCCTTTTTACTACATCGAATATGGAATGTCACAGCTTGGAGCTCTGGCAATGTATCGTAATTACAAAGAAAAAGGTAAGGAAAAAACGTTGCAAGATTATGAGAACTTCTTGCGTTTGGGATACACTGTTCCCGTTTCAGATATTTACGAAACCGCCGGTATCAAATTTGATTTTTCAGCTGAATATGTGCGTGAATTGGTAGATTTTGTTCGTCAAGAATTAGAAAAACTGAAATGAGTTATCTATAATTTTTCCCAAAAAAATGGAGAAATAATGCAACTTTTGCAATTACGACGAGAATTACATAAAATACCAGAAATGGGATTTGAAGAATTCGAGACACAAAAATTATTGCTGTCTGAATTGAAAAAACTTAAAAATATAAAGATCATCACTTTTGAATCTACCGGAATTCTGGTGGAATACAAAGTGAACGAAAAACCATTTAAACTTTTTCGCGCTGATATGGACGGTCTTTCCATTTCTGAAAGAACAAACGTTGATTTTACTTCTAAAAATCCTGGCATGATGCACGCTTGCGGTCATGATATTCACATGACCGTGCTTTTGGGTTTGATCCAGAAAGTATCAGAGAAACAACTGCAGCACAACGCTCTTTTCATTTTCCAGCCTGCTGAAGAAGGACGCGGTGGTGCAAAACACTTATTGGATGCTGGCATTTTTGAAGATTATCAAATTTCAGAGACTTATGCTTTACACGTCAGCGACGCTTTTCAAACTGGCGAAATTGCTTCCAAACCAAATATTTTTTTTGCTAATACACAAGAAATCGAAATCGAATTTATTGGGAAAAGCGCTCATATTGCGTTTCCCGAATTCGGTAAAGATGCGCTCACTGCTGCTTCCGATTTTTATCTGACTATCCAAAAAGAGATCAAAAAAAAATTTCCCGAAAAAAAAAGAGTTATCGCTGCATTCGGTAAAATGAAGGGTGGAACAGCAATGAATGCCGTTGCCGCAAAATGTAAATTAGACGGAACTTATAGAGCTTTTGATCAAGCGGACCGAATTGAATTGCGCAATTTGATCGAAAAAACAGCAGATTTTGTTTCCAAAAAATATGATCTTTCTTACAAAATTAACTATCTTGCCTATTATTGTGAAGTAGAAAATGATCCGAAGCTTTTTGCAAAACTAAAAAAAAATATCGCCACAACCGACTACAAATTGATCGAAACAGAACGAGTCTTTACAGGAGAAGATTTTGGATTTTTTGCAAAAAAATATCCTGGATTACTTTTTTGGCTGGGTTGTCGGTCACAAAATCAGGAAGAGATCGGTTTGCATTCTCCCAATTTTCTTCCGGATGAAAAAGCGATCGAAATAGGAGTGGATATTTTCTGGAGATTACTGAATGCCTGAATTTTCGATACGATCATATCAAAAATCAGATGAATTACACTGGTTAGATGTTCATGCCAGCGTGATGGTCGATTCACCTGCCTGGTGGTCGGTGCTTCATCAAAAACCGCAATATAAAAATGATGCAATAGAATTGGTTGCTGTTGACGATGCAAAGATCGTTGGTTTTATCGATATCGAAATGAATGCAAAGATAGATGAGAAGGATCATCCTGCCGGGTTTGTCTGGGAATTTGGAGTACATCGGGACTTTCGCTCACAGGGTATTGGCAAAAAATTAATCGAGCAAGCTCACAACCTTATGAAAGAGAAATTCAGGATCGATAAAAGTATCTGGTATTCTCAGGACGAGACTGCCCAGAAATATTATGAACAGATAGGTATGAAGCAGATCGATGAACACTGGCAGTTCAGCATCGTAGCTTCTAAAGATTTATTTAAACAGTTGCTGAAAAAGGGTTTCAATTGTTGGAATCTGCGGGGTTCATGCCGTGTGGCAAATTGGGAAAAAGTACGCAGTAATTTTACAATTATCGAGAAAGATGAAACGTTAAAACCTCGACTATGCCGTGGATATGAATATATTAAATAGTTAAAAATCGTCGTCTTCCAGCTTGATATCCTCCAGATCTTCGTCATCTTCATTACCTTGCATCCAATCCGGGCAAAAGATCAATTCTTCTGTTCTATCCCAACCATCGACATTTTCCAGACCGAATTTTTCCAGCATTTCTTCTTCCCAAAGAGAAAACCGCACTTTATCTCCATCGATTGCATAAACAAGGACAGGTTTGTGAAATTTCCGCAAATTGAAATCTGTTTCGCTGAGTTCAAAAAATTCTTTGATCCTTTCTTTATTTCTTTCTGCTAACATCTCCATTTATCTTCTCCTCAAATTGGTTGACCAATTTTTTTCATAAAAATTACTCGTTCACAAAAGTTGGATTAGATCGATATGTCAAATAAAATAGGAATTAATTTGAAAAAGCTTTTCTTTCTCTTTACTCTGTGGTTCGTTATGAATTCAAGTTCCGCTTTCGAACCCGATTTAAAGGATTTTGCCAATCATTATCAGTATGAATTATATCATTCATGGCTGCAAAATGATGATTTTGAAACGGATTTTCCTGCTGGTTTTTCAGCAAAAAAGATCGTGAAAACTTTTCAAACAAAAAATGGAAATCAGATTGAAGTGGAATATGATTGGAAAGATCATCAGATCTATGATCAAAGAGAAGTTTTGCCTTTCATCTTCTTGTTGCCCGAAAAGATCGAACTCGATCGCTACATCAAATATTTGGAAAGCATGATCTATCGTTTGAATGCGTCTGATAAGAAATATTTTTTGGATTTTGTTGATATCAAAAAGATCGAACTGCACTATGGTAATTATGTAGATCAAACTGCTTTGGAAGTTCTGCGAAAAGCTTTTTTGCATGAGCGTGTGCTGGTTGATCCTATCAAACTGGATGTGCAAGAAAATATGATACTCTTTATCATCCCAACCCAAAAAAAAGAGATCAAGATTGGATTTGAAACTGATTTAGACCTGACAGCTCTACGCACTGAAATTAAAAAAATCGAAAAGCAAAAAATTCCAGAAAAGATCAAACCAACAGATATTGATAAAATTGAACCGACACCAAAGAAATCAGAAGAATTAGTGGAATCAAAACCTGCTGAACCCCAAAAAACAGAACGCTTTGGACTGGCAAAATTCATTGCCGAAAACTTTCATCAACCGCCAGCAAGAGAATTATTGAACAATAAGATAGAAAATATAGATACCTTTATCAAAAAAGAATTTCCAGATTTTTCTATCCGCAAGATCGCAAATAAATATATTTTGAAAGGTCCAAATATCGATGGTAGAATCTTTTCCGATCTTCGCTTTGAAGTGATCGGCCAAAATGATGGCATTGAGATCAATCCTTCTATCGACCATGATATCTTAGATAATAATATGATTTTAAATACAAATGAAAAAATATCGCTTTCCAATCTAAATTCTGACGAGACTGATATGATCGTTCCTTTTATCCCGCAGCTTGTTTATGCTCATCGAGCGCTTGGCAGCAAATTGTTGAATTTCCTCTTGATCCATGACGACATTCCCACGACGCTCGTTCTACGCTCTGACAAAAGAGAAGTCTTTGATCTCCCATCTTATGCTGATCTTCTTTTACTACTCAATTTCTGGTGGGAAAATCGACAAATATTTTTCAGTCTGACCGAGATCAAAAAGATCAATGGCGATATCGAATTGCAAGGCTTTTTGGTCGCCCAAAATTCTAAACAAAAAGACCTGGCAGAAATTCTTTTTCATTTCAATCAAGAATACAAGATGGATTTGATAATGATGAAATTATATGTAAATGAATAGAGGAAAAAAGATGAAAATTTATGAAACCCATGCTCATTTGGATTTCCCGCAATTTGACCAAGATCGAGATATATTGATCCGAAAATGTATTGAAAAAGGAATCGCTCCGATCAATAATATCGGCGTTAATAAAGAAACCAACAGAGCTTCCATCCAATTAGCAGAAAAATATGATGAAATTTATGCTACTGTCGGCTATCATCCACACGACGCTGATAAATTGGATATTCAAGAAATTAAGCAGCTGGCTGCTCATCAAAAAGTTGTAGCGATCGGCGAGATCGGATTGGATTATTACCGCAATCTTACTCCGCCCAAAGTCCAGAAAAAAGCTTTTATTGAACAATTGAAGATCGCCAAAGAATTGGAAAAACCTGTCGTGATCCACGATCGAGATGCACATCAAGATATTTTAGAAATTTTGGAAGAATTTCTTCCCGAAAAAGTTGTCTTTCATTGTTTTTCAGGAAATGTAATTTTTTTGGAAAAGATCTTGGAAAAAGGTTGGTTTGCTTCTTTCACTGGAACGATAACCTACAAAAATCCTCAGCTTGCTGATGTGATAAGAATGATTCCGACAGATCGATTTTTCGTGGAGACAGATTCGCCATATCTTTCACCGCAGCCCAATCGAGGCAAAAGAAATTCACCTTTGAACCTACAATATATCATTCAAAAAATCGCAGAAATAAAATTTCTTGCTCCCAAAAAAATTGCTGCGATGAGCTATCAGAATGCTGTTGATTTTTTCTTATCAAAAAAAGCTTGAACTAATAATCGATCTTAATAATTTAGCGCAAAATAAGAAAAGGAGGGTAGAAGTATGGCAGTGAAAATAGACAAAGAACTGTGCACCGGATGTTCTGCTTGTATTGATACTTGTCCCACAGAAGCTCTTTTCATGAACGATGACAAAGCTGAATGCGACGAAGAAAAATGCGTCGATTGTGGCGCTTGCGTCGATGCTTGTCCTGTTGAGGCAATTTCTTTATAATTCAGAAGTATCCTCTCTATTTAAAGCCGGCTTTTGAAAAGTCGGCTTTCTTTCATTGACAAGAAACTTGATTTCAAATTTTTAAGACAAATAATTTTTTATATTTACAACTAATTTTAAAATCAGGAAAAAAGTATATTTACGGGGTAAATATGAAAGCCAAGAATTTAGTGATCGACGTAGGCAACACACACACTGTTATCGGTGTCTATGAACAAGAAAACTTGCTCGTATCCTGGCGTTTGCACACAGATCATTATGCTACCGAAGATGAATATTTTAACAAGATCAATTCTTTGCTGATCCTGAAAAATATCACAAAAGAAGAGATCGCTCACACCGCCCTGAGTTCTGTGGTTCCACAATTGACCAATTGTTTTTCTCATCTGATTCGTAAATATTTACCTCACACAAAAATGCATTTGATCAATGCCTATACTGAATTGGGATTAGAATTTCCAATGTCTGATCCTGGTTTTGTCGGTTCTGATCTTGTTGTTAATGCTTTCGCTGCCAAAGAAAAATATCATACAAATTCAATCATCTGCGATTTTGGCTCTGCCACAACGATCCAATTAGTGGGAAAGAATGGATATTTCTATGGCACTGCTATTGCTCCGGGCGTACTATCTTCCACGAAAGAACTGATCAGCACTGCATCACAATTAGCTCAGATCGAATTGAATTCACCCGAAAATATATTGGGTAGAACAACCGCCGACGCTCTTCGCTCTGGAATTGTTCTCGGTAATGCTTTTATGATCGATAGTTTCATCAGAAAGATCAGAGCGGATTTTAAAAAATTGGGCGGAATGAAAGCTATCGCTACGGGCGGCATTGCCGAAATGATCTGTAAAAATACAACAGAGATCGATGTGATCGATAAAGAATTGACCTTAGACGGATTGAACCTGATCTGTTTGCGATAATTTACTATCAATGAGAAAATTTCTCTTATCTATATTCTTTTTTGGGAGTTTTATCTGCATGCTCTCTGCAGATAGTTTTGCACCAGATATTTACTTGGAAGGATTTTATCAGGTAGAAAACAATACTTTAAATTATTATCATTTTGATAAAGGATTTTCTATTTCTCCTCACCATCGCAATCGACTTACCAGAAACATTCCTAAAAATGAACCAACCGTTTTTTATGATGAGAATCTAGTAAAAGTGGAATTAAAGATCAATGAAATTCAACTTTTCCATCCTATATATTTTTCCCTTGAAAACTATTTCCAAAACAATTTTGTGGCTGTCTTCGAAAAAAAATTAGCAGAAAAAATCGATGAACTTCTGGGAAATACAGAAAGAGAAGAAGGAAGTGGCTTGATTCCAGAGATCGTGATCGAACTTCCCAAGATCGCCCTTCCAAAAGCTGTTAGAAAATTCATGGGAAATAAAGCCGGTAGATTGAATCTGGATGGCAGTCAAAAACTCACGATCGCAGGAAATAACACAACGCGAGATAATGCTGCTTTGGCAGAAAATGAATCTCGAGGTGATTTTGATCTGGAATTGAAACAAGACCTTGATATCCTTCTGAAAGGAACTATCGGAGAAAAAATTCACGTTAACGTCAACCATCGCACTTCTTCCGACGAAAATGCAATTCCTGAACCAACAGAAATAAACGTCAGCTACGAAGGTGATGAAGACGAGATCGTGAAAAAGATCGAAGGCGGAAATATTGCGCTGGCTTTATCTGGCTCGAAATTCTTTAATTACAGCGTCTCTTCCGAAGGGCTTTTTGGGATCAAATCTGAATTGAAAGCTGGAAATCTGGAAATCACCAGCATCATTGGAAGAGATGAAGCTAAGAAAAACACACAGAAGATCACAGGAACTTCTCAAGCAGATTCCGTGACGATCCAGAGTAGAAATTTCGTGGAAAGAACTCACTATTTTTTATATCCGCCTGAAAGTATGTATCAGCTTTATTCTGATGCGGATGGAACTGAAGGCGTCGATTATCCGATCGGATGGAAAGATAACGCGATCAAGCTCAATGACAAAGGCGAATGGATCATAAAAAATGGAAAGATCTTACCAGATCCAGCCAAAGAAGTTACGGTTTATCTGGATGATCATAATGCTAATAACAACACGACGACCATTTCCGGCTTTGAAACAGGTTACCCCGATAATCTATATAATTTTGACGTTCTGATCGAAGGTTCAGATTATATCATCGATTATGACGCCGGGATCCTGATCTTGAACAATTCGATCCAAAAAAAATATACAATCGGAATAACTTTTACAGACATTGATGGAAATCAAGTGGGAGATGATTCATCTTCTCCAGTCGAAGTGAAATTATTGCGCTACACCAACCAAGATGTAAATGAAGAATATTGGGATTTGCAGATCCGAAATATTTACAATTTCAATATGCAAAATATAAAAAATGAAGGTTTCGAACTGAACGTCTTCACCAAAAATGCTGATGATACTCCAAACTACAATCTTCCTTCCGAGATCAGTTTCGGCGATTGGAATACGATCAATGAATATCTGCGCCTGGACGTCAATGGCGATGGTGTGATCAATGGCGAAGATGCAACGGTCAATCTTGCAGCTGGTTATCTGGTAATGCCATTTCTCAGACCTTTCGAGGCAATCGGTGATAGTTTGATCTATGTCGATGAAAACGTAAATTATAATGAAATAGAGAATTATATCAGCGTCAAAGGTGAGATCGGACGAGAATTCATTTCCCTCAATCAGATGAATATTCTTCCCAATAGTGTGACAGTGCGGCTCGGTCCAGAAAAAAGAGAACTGAAAGAAAATATTGATTATATTGTCGATTATGATTTTGGGATAGTAACATTTCTTTCTTCTGAAGCAAAGGATTCCGATGCAGAAATTGAAATCGATTTTCAATACCGCCCTCTTTTTGCTGTCGATAGCAAAACCATTCTGGGAACACGCGCAGATCTGCAGCTGAATCAAAATTGTAAGATCGGAGGAACGATCATCTATCAATCAGAAAAAGTGAAAGAAGACAGACCTAAGATCGGTAATGAAAATCGCAGTATTTTTCTGGCAGATCTGGATGCAGAATTGGAATATGATGTGCCATTCTTAACAAAAGCGATCGATTGGCTACCACTCATCAAAACCGATTCCGATTCGAAAATCCGCCTGACCGGCGAAGTTGCTATGAGCATTCCAAGAATCTATGGCAGCGATAAACAACACGACAAAAAAGAAGCTTATGTCGATGATATGGAAGGTATTCTGGATTCTTATCCTCTTGGCGTCACCAGAACTTCCTGGTCACCAGCCAGCAAACCAGCAACCTATCCCACTGGTAATTTTATTGATTATAATCGAGCAAAAATCAATTATTATTCTCCCACAAATATTTACATGCGAGATGTTTATGACACATCCTCGCTTTCTGAAGAAGAAGAAAACGACAAGGTCTCCGTTCTCGCTTGCAAGATCAAACCACTGGAATTAAATATGCCTGGTTCGACCACAAAACATTGGGCGGGATTGATGAAATATCTCGGTAATCAACTGGATTTTTCGAAAAAGAAATATATCGAATTTTTGGTGCGCGTAGATACTTTAAATTATAACATCGAACAAAAGCCTGTTACGATGCATATTAATCTGGGTGATATAAATGAAAATTTTTATACTTTTACCGATGAAAACGGAGAAGGTAAATTGGATATGGAAGATGGCCTGAAATATCGTGATGGTATTTTGGACCTGGAAGAAGATGTGGGTTTGGATCGGATAGCAGATGGCAATCCAGGCGATGATCCCTACGATAACTGGAGTAATGAAAAAGTAATTATCAATGGAGAAGAAGAATATCCCTATATTAATGGCACCGAAGGAAATAACCGTCTTGATACAGAAGATCTTGACGCTAATGGACTTCTTAATACGGAAGATGTCTATTTCGAATATTCTACTGTCCTAACTGAAGACAGCGAATATCTTTTGAATGAATACAAAGGTTGGAGATTATATCGGATTCCAATGCAAAATTCAAAAAATTATTCGATCATCTCCAATCAAAGCAATGTGCAGCCGAATATCGAAAAGATCAATTATGCTCGTGTGTGGTTCGAAGTGGAAGACAGCACCAGAATAAAGATCGCCACGCTTGACCTTGTGGGAAATAAATGGGAAGAAGATGGAATCAGAAACGAAGTTGGAAATATTGTTAGCTCTGAATCAGAGACGATGAACGTCGGCATCATTGATAATCAAAAGAATCAACATTATACACCCGCTCCTCATACCGAGATCAAAGATATGGGTGAATCTACTTTGGAACAATCTCTCATTATTGATTATAATAATTTACAAGAAAATCATTATGGCTTGGTTATGCAAGAATTCCTGGAATCATTCAATCTGCTGAGTTACAATAAAATTCGCCTTTGGGTCTATGCTGAATTAGCCGAAAATACTTTCAGCCGAGAAGAAGCAGATTCTTTGATCTACCGTCTCGGCGCTGATTCTACCGATTATTATGAGATCAGACATCCGATTGCGATTCAAACTTATCAGACAGAAATGGATTATGATGCCTGGAAGGAAATCGAAATCGATTTTTCTGATATTTCTCATCTTAAAACATTGGAACGTAATGATCTGACAAGCTACAAGAAAGGTGAATCTCGCTTTATCAAAGTAGGAAACCCCACCCTTTCCAATATTCGAACAATGTGGCTTGGCATGAAAGCAACAGAAACTTTTACTGGCAGAATCTATTTTGATGATATTCGCGTAGCTGATCCTTATGAAGATATTGGTTATGCAGCACGAACTTCTTTTCATACAAGTTTTGCCGATTTTTCAACCTTTGATATCAGCCTTGATTGGAAATCTCAGAATTTTCAATCTTCTGCTAAAAGGCAACGTAATTTAGATTATAAGGAAAACTTTAGTCTCAATGTTTCCAATAAATACAATATCAACAAATTTTTCCCAGCAGAATGGGGCTTGAATATTCCCTTGAATCTGACGCGTAATCAATCACTTTCTATTCCAAGATTCAAAACAAATTCAGATATTCTGCGCAAAGATTTGACAGAAGAAGACAAGGAAAAAGAAAAGACTGAATCTCTCACTCATCGAGCAACACTAAATTTCAGTCAGAATAAAACGCCACGCAGCAAAATCTTGGAACTGATGATAAAAAACACTTCGGTCAATTCCAGCATCGAACGAATGCAATCGCTTCAAGCAAATTCAGCTGATACGACATTCACTTTCGACGCAAAACACACTTATGATCTGGATATTCCCAAAGAATCGTCTGATATCAAAATCTTATCGAATTACAGCTTCTATTTTTTTCCAAAATCTTTTACAAATACTTTCAAATTCAAGCTTTCCGAACCTGATCGCTATTATTGGGACACGAATAACGATACCTTACCTCAATGGGTGAAAAGACCAAATCAACAAGATACAAAAACCTTTGATACCGACACCAGAATTGAATATGATATTTTCTCGGATATTGGCACTTCCTACAAACTAACGACCAATCGCGATCTGATGCGGAAAAATTATTTGCATGATATCAATATCGGTGATGAAAAAAGACGTAATCAAAATATTTCCTTGAATTATGATCCTCATTACATCGACAATGTTTTTGTTTTTTCAGGCACTGCCTCTTCTATCTATGATGAAGTTCATGAAAAAACCAGCTCTCAAGATACACTTTATTATAAAGGCAATGTAACCAGAAAATTAACTGGCAATATCACTCTAAAAAATAAAGAACTTCTTCTTTCTCTCGCTGAATTTCTGGACAAGGAGAAAAAAGAAACCGATGAAGAAAAAACAGGTGAAGAGAAAAAAGATTCAACAAAAGAAGAAAACAAAGGTGGAGAAGAAGAACAAAAACGGCGCGAAGAAGAAGCTGCAGAAGAAAGAAAAAAAAGAGAAGAGGCAGAAAAACAAAAAAATAGAACAGAAGAAGAACTGAAGAAACAAAAAGAAATATTACCAGGAAAAGAAGAAAAAGACAAAACTGGAGAAGAAAAAGAGAGAAAGGGAAAAGAAGAACAGAAAGAACAAACTAGCAGCAGACGAAATAATCTCGCTGCAGCGATAATTGCTTATTTCGGCAGAATGGATAATATCCAATTACAATATTCCAATAACTACAAAACTTCCTATGATGATCGCAAGGAACGACCAGAATTTCTTTATCAATTAGGTTTACCTCATATTCTGAATGAAGAAGGACCAGACAGCGAGATCAATCTCAAAACAATTACAGATGATTATTCTACTTCACTCGGCTTTCCAATCTTGAATTACCTTTCCACAACTGTTGGCTATAGCCTTAATATCACAAAAAATTATGGTGATCGTGACAACGAAAAGATCACCACAACCTTTCCCAATATTGCAATAACTCTATCTGAATTTGAAAAATTGATCCACGCCGAAAAAATTCTGACCAGCTCCAGATTGACAAGCACCTATGTTCGTTCCACAACAAAAGATGGAGACCTTGATTTTACTGAACCTGAATCAGAAAACATTCGACACAGTTATTCTCCACTCATTTCGTGGCACGGAAACTGGCTGCACAATATTACCAGCACCATCAGCTATAATTGGACAACAAGTCAAAATACTCGTTTTCTAAATTCTGGAAATACCGGCTCTAATTCTGATGCAAAATCAGTAAATGGACAATTATCCTGGTCTTTTTCCAATCCACGTGGTTTGAAAATTCCTTTCTTGAAAAGAACGAATCTGAAAAATGAATTGACAACTGACCTCAATTTCAGTTGGGAAAAAAATTATGACACCACTTTCGGGCAAGAAGAAGTGGTTAATAACAATCGCGTGAAATATACGATTGCACCAGGAGCGTCCTACAAATTTAACCGTAGCGTAGATGCTGGACTCACTGGCGAATACAGTTGGAATAATGACAAAAAGGATGGAAAGATCATCAAAACTGTACGCATTGCTATCTGGATCGAGATCAGATTTTGATAAAAAATGTCCATTACGCATGATAAAATAACCGTCATCCTGAGCAAAGTCGAAGGATGTATTTCTTTTAAAGACCGCGGGTCTTTGCTTTTAAAGTGAGATGGTTTAGTTGTGAGAAAAGAAAGCGCTTTGCAGCAACACATTTGATGTACTCAAAGCAGATGATGTACCCCGGAAATAGCTGATTTTTTTATTGCCCCATATTACAATATAGGAATTATTAGATTTATGAAAATTGATAAAAAAGATCCGTTGAATAAAATATTATTTCCCAAACATTACAAAGGTGGTTGCTTGATCACAATTTTGTTCCTAACTTTTGCTTTCTGGATTTTTTTGAAATAGAAACTCCGCTCATGAGAAATGAGTTTACTTTTGAATTTTGAGATAAATTCAGTCATCATTTTTTTCGATATTTCCATTTTTTTCTTTTTACAAATCCTCTCAAATCTAAATCTTGACAATAGAACAGTCAAAAAGTTTTTATAATTATCAATAAATTGTATGAGGTAAGAAATATTAATGGTTTTGGAGATCAGTAAAAAAAGAGCTCAAGAAATAATCGACAAAGTTGCTCATTTTATCGTTGAGAGAAAAATGGCAGCTCCAGCAATTATGATGATCGAATCACTCCGTCCACTACATCGGATAGGCAGTCAGATAATGTATTTCATCGAGCCTTTTGCCGAAATCATTTTTAATCAAAAAGAGTATCAAGAATTTGCCGTGTTATTGGAAGATCAGAACAATGTGAAAGCACTGATGAGCAGAATAGATGAACTTGACATTGAACTTCATGCAGAAGAGCGCAAACAAAAGCGACTGCTACGCAAACGAAAGATAAAAAAAATTAAAAAATTTTTTAAAAAAAATAAATCACAATAAATGGAGGAAAATATGGGCGATACTCAGAAACTTAAGAGGATCATTGCTACCGATTGCGGTAGCACAACAACGAAATCGATCCTTATTGAGTATATTGACGGTGAATATCGTCAAACGGTGCGCGGCGAAGCTCCAACCACAGTTGAAAAACCCTTGAACGATGTTACGAAAGGAGTTATCAATGCTGTGACTGAGCTGGAAGAATTAGCGCGTTTAAAATACAACGATAAAAGCATCAAATTTATTAAAGATGACACGATCTGGCTCTCCGATCAAAAAAATGAAGGCGTCGATGCTTATGTCTCTACCAGTAGCGCAGGCGGTGGACTGCAAATGATGGTTACTGGCGTGGTGGCAAAAATGACCGGAGAAAGTGCGGAAAGAGCTGCACTCGGAGCAGGAGCGATTGTGATGGATTTGATCGCCAGCAACGATAAACGAGCAAATTACGAAAAGATCGAAAGAATTCGCCAATTAAGACCAGATATGATCTTGATGGCTGGAGGAATTGACGGCGGAACGACAAAACACGTAGCAGAATTGGCAGAATTGGTGGGAGCTGCTGATCCGAAACCAAGACTTGGCTCCAGCTACAAATTACCCGTGATCTACGCTGGAAATAATAAAGCTCAAGATATCATCAAAGAAACTTTGGAAGAAAAAACAGACCTGATCATCACTGAAAATCTGCGACCAGTTCTGGAAAGAGAAAATTTGGGACCTGCGCGTGATAAAATTCACGATCTTTTTATGGAACACGTGATGGCTCAAGCTCCCGGTTACAACAAATTGATGGGCTGGACAAAGGGTCCAAAAAATGGAAAACTGGAAAATATCCCGATCATGCCAACTCCAGCAGCAGTAGGAAACATTATGCAAACAATTGCCAATGTCGAAGATATTGAAGTTCTGGGTGTTGATATTGGCGGAGCCACAACTGATGTTTTTTCTGTCTTCTCCGAACAAAAAGTTTTCAATCGAACCGTGAGTGCAAATCTGGGAATGAGCTATAGTATCTCCAATGTTCTGGCGACAGCTGGTTTGGGTGAAATTGCTCGCTGGGTTCCCTTCGATATCGATGAATCTGCACTGCGAAATATGATCAAAAATAAGATGATCCGACCCACCACTATTCCACAAGAACTAAGAGAATTGATCCTGGAACAAGCAATTGCAAAAGAAGCACTAAAATACGCATTTATCCAACATAAAGAATTTGCTGTTGGGTTGAAAGGCGGTCAAAAACAACGCGAAATATCTGATGCCTTTGCTCAATCAGTTTCTGGAGAAAGTATCGTCAATATGATGTCGCTTGATCTTTTGGTGGGAAGTGGCGGAGTTCTCTCGCACGCACCTCGCAGAAACCAATCAATGATGATGCTTATCGATGCATTTCTGCCTGAAGGTATCACGAAGATCGCAGTTGATAGCATTTTTATGATGCCACAATTGGGCGTTTTAGCCGAGATCAGCGAAAAAGCGGCAACCGAAGTTTTCGAAAAAGACTGCCTTATCCATTTGGGAACTTGCGTAGCGCCTGTTGGCTCGATTAAACCCGGTAAAATTGCTTTAACCGTAAAGATCGAATTGACTGATGGCAAAAATTTTGAAGAAGAAATTCCTACTGGAGAAGTCAGACTGATTCCCTTGGGTGTTGGTGAAAAAGCAAAAACACATCTAAAACCAGGCAAAGGGCTTGATATTGGTAATGGTAAAAATCAAGAAATTAATACTGAATTAACTGGTGGAGTCGTGGGAATTATTTTAGACACACGCGGCAGACAACCATTTGTTTTACCAGCAGAAAAATCAGAACGCGTCAAGTATCTAAAGAAATGGTTAGCTGAGTTCAAAGCCTATCCTGAAAATACATTCGAAGGAGGTAAATGATGGCACAAGCATATTCTCCCGGTCTAAAATGCACCGATAATTTAGTTCTGCGAAAAGAAAGGATCTTACCCCTCAAAGGAAATGTGAAAGTCAAAAAAGGCGATATTGTCAAATCGCAGGATATTGTAGCTGAAACACTTCTACCTGGAAAAGTTGTTCCTTTCAATCTGGCAAATAAGCTGGGTGTTACCCCAAATATGGTTCACAAATTTCTGAAAGTGAAAGCTGGAGATAAGATCACAAAAAAACAAATGATCGCTCAAACAAATGGATTTTTGGGTATGTTCAAGACTTCAATTCGCTCTCCGATCGAAGGTGAAATCGAAAACATTTCAAAGATCACCGGTCAGATGCTTTTGCGTGAACCACGCATTCCTGTGCAAGTCAAAGCTTTTATCGATGGAATGGTCGTCGAAGTGATCGAAGAAGAAGGCGTCATCATCGAAAATAAATCTGCCTACATTCAAGGTATTTTTGGAATTGGCGGAGAACGTTTTAGCACCTTAAAAACACTGGTCTCCACACCAGAAGAAGAAGTTTCTGTAGATGATATCGATGAATCCTGCAAAGATAAAGTTATTGTTTGCGGCTCTTTAGTTTCACTGGCAGCGATCAAAAAAGCTCAAAAAATGAACGTTACTGGAATCATCACCGGTGGGATCGATGATCGTGATCTGAAAGAATTACTCGGATATAATATTGGAGTGGCGATCACTGGACACGAAGAAATTGGTTTGACCATCGTTGTCACAGAAGGTTTTGGCAAAATTAAAATGGCAAAAAAGACCTATGATCTTCTCAAAGAACATGAGGGCGAACGTGTTTCAATTCATGGTTTCACTCAAATCCGCGCTGGAGTGATGCGCCCTGAAATCATTATCCCCAAAGAATTCAAAGAATCCGAATTGAAAGCCGAAAAAGAAACAATGTCCACTTTGGAGATCGGCACAACTATCCGTGTGATCCGCGAACCGAATTTTGGTATTATCGGAAAGGTTACGGGATTGCCAGAACAACTGACTAAAGTGGAAAGTGAAACTCTGGTCAGGATTTTGGAAGCAGAACTGGAAAATGGAAAAAAGGTAATTATTCCAAGAGCAAACGTGGAAATAATAGAAGATTAACAAATATCAATAATCACAAAATCGTTCACAATTTTTTTCTTGTGAACGATTTTTTTTTTTGAAAAGCTTATTCCCACTCGATCCGTAATTGCTCATCTATCACTAACCAATCGATATTTTGATATGAAGAATCGATCTGTCCAGTTTCATCTTCAATTATAAATGAATAGATGATCGAATCAGCAGAAACCGTCGCTTGCAGACGACTCCAAACTGAATCAGCAGGAAAAAGCGAATCTTCGATCAAAGAAATATGATCAGAAGATTTATTGGTAAAATATTGAAAAGAAATAATATCTTTGTTTGAAAGATTGATCAATTTCACTCCAGCATGCGTTGGATCGCAATAAAGTTTGGCAGTTTTATCTACTTCCACTTTTATCGTTGTTTCGGTTCTATATTCTCCGGTTGGGACACCGCTATTAGCTTCTTGCATCATAAAAGTTTCGCCTTCGAGCTTAATATCAATATCTTTTTCTTGCGTTCCGAAAAACAAAAAGTGAGTGCCAATATCAATATCGGTTTGCAATGTTTCAGTTCCTGAAATGGTATAATCCTTGTTTTGCAGAGAAAGATATAAATTATGCTCCGTGCGATTAATGATTTTGATATCACCTTGAGATGTGCATCCAAACTGCAAAAAGACCAAGCTGATCAAAAAAATGATTGTTTTAATAACTGTCATTTTTCAAATTATAGAAAACGTCTTTCCCCATAAAAAGCGCAGAATTTCCTAATTCTTCTTCGATGCGTAAAAGTTGATTATATTTTGCGATCCTTTCGCTGCGGCAAAGCGAACCTGTTTTAATCTGACCGGAATTTACCGCCACTGAGAGATCGGCGATGAAAGTGTCAGAAGTTTCTCCACTGCGATGTGAGATCACATTCGTGAAACCAGCTGTTTTTGCCATTTCGATCGTTTCCAGCGTTTCAGTCAACGTTCCGATCTGATTTAATTTGATCAGAATTGAATTAGCGCTTTTTTCTTCAATGCCCTTTTTCAATCTTTCCACGTTTGTAACGAAGAGATCATCGCCCACAATTTGGATTTTATTTCCCAATTTTTCCATCATCAGCTTCCAGCCTTTCCAATCATCTTCAGCCAATCCATCTTCGATAGAAATGATCGGATATTTTTCGACCAGATCAGCATAATAATCTACCATTTCTGCAGAAGATAAAGCTTTATTTTCAGCTTTAAGCTGATATTTTCCAGCTTTGAAAAATTCGCTCGAAGCTGGATCAAGAGCGATGTAAACATCTTTTCCAGGACGATAATTTGCTGATTTGATGGCTTTCACGATCAGCGACAATGCTTCTTCATTAGAAGCAAGATCAGGAGCAAAACCGCCTTCATCTCCCACGCCTGTCGCTTGACCACTTTTCTGCAATAATTTTTTCAAAGTATGAAAAACTTCAGCATTGATCTGCAGCGCTTGTCGGAAAGAATCAGCACCCAAAGGCATGATCATAAATTCTTGAAGATCGACATTGTTATCGGCATGTTTTCCACCATTAAGGATATTCGCCATTGGCACAGGAAGTAACTTTGCATTCGTTCCACCGATATATCGATATAATGAAATTCCCTGTTCAGCAGCAGCAGCTCTGGCACAAGCAAGCGAAACACCCAGAGTTGCATTTGCTCCCAATTTTTGTTTGTTCTCTGTGCCGTCCATTTCTATCATCAGCCGATCTATCAAAGTTTGATCTGAAATTTCCAGACCCAGAAGTTCTGGTGCAATGATCTCATTAACATTTTCGACAGCCTGCAAAACACCTTTTCCCAAATATCTATTGTTATCTCCATCGCGTAATTCAACCGCTTCATGTTCACCAGTAGACGCACCGGAGGGAACTGCTGCTCTTCCCAGAAAACCAGTTTCTAAGAGAACATCGACTTCGATCGTTGGATTTCCTCTGGAATCGAGGATTTCTCTGGCATCAATTGAAAATATTTCTGACATAAATTCTCCTTTTTTATAAACAAAATCAGGGAACACAATATTATGTTCCCTTTCTCTGTCAAATTGTCAGTTTATTAACTTTTAAAGATCTTTTCCATCGCTTTCAAAGAACCGAGCATTGCCGAAGATTCATAGGGAACGACGACAGTTTTATCATTTTTCTGCACGATTTCATTGAACGCCTTGATATATTTCACAGCGATCAGATATTGAGAAGGATCAGTTCCTGTAGTTCCTACAGCTTCTGCCACTTTTTTGATGGCTCGAGATTCTGCTTCAGCAACCAGATATTTAGCTTTTGCTTCGCCTTCTGCACGCGCTATCTGTGCTTCTTTTTCGCCTTCAGCCACCAGAATTTGAGATTTCTTTTCGCCTTCTGCTTCCAATATTTTTGCTCGGCGATCACGCTCTGCTCGCATCTGTTTTTCCATTGCAACTTTCACTTCGTGTGGCGGTGTGATATCTTGCAATTCGACGCGATTCACTTTCACGCCCCATTTATCCGTAGCTTCATCCAGAATTACTCTTAATTTGGAATTGATCGTATCGCGGGAAGTTAGCGTCTTATCCAACTCCAATTCACCGATCACATTTCTGAGTGTTGTTTGCGTGATCTTCTCGATCGCATTGGGAAGATTATTGATCTCGTAAACCGCCTTTTTGGGATCGGTTATCTGGAAATAGAGAAGCGCATCAATTTCGATGGAAACATTATCGCTGGTGATCACGTTTTGACGAGGAAAATCATAAACTGTTTCACGCAGATCGATGCGCGTCTGAGTGCGTACTTGTGTATATTTATTTCCTTTCAGATCTGTTTTGACGTAGCGCCATTCGATCGACCTTCGCTTGTCAACGATCGGCCAGATGATATGCAATCCACTATCGAGAGTTCTGCTGTATCTTCCCAATCTTTCAATGATCATCACTTCAGCTTGTTTGATCACAACAATTCCTTTTGAGATCAGAATAATGACCAGAATCGCTAAAATAATTAATAATATTTCCATTTCATTCCCCTTTTTCTGATTTTTTAACGATCACTTTGTTTCCTTCGACTTTTTCAACTACGATCTTTTGCCCGACGGCTAAAGAAGTTTCATCTTCAGAAGCAGCAGACCATTCTTCGCTATCGATCCTGACATAACCTTTTCCGTCTTCAGGAATTGCTTCGACCACAGTTCCTTTTTTCCCGACCAGAGCTTGAAAATTAGTCGGTTCAGATTCCTTGGACAGGACTTTATTACTCAATTTTCTCAAGAAAATAAACAAGATCAAGGTAGCACAAGCAAAGAAAAATATTTGCCAAAGCAAATTATCTACTAAAAGTGCAAACAAACCTGTCAGCATCGCTCCGATCCCGAAACTCATAAAAAGAAATCCTGGTGTGAAAATTTCAATGATCACGCAAATAATACCGACAGCGAACCAGATCATCCAAGCTTCCATATCAACCTCGAAAAAAATTCGTTAGATCAGCTTCATTCCGAAAATATTTCACGGAGTTTTAATTTCGAAATTATCCTTCAGATTCCTCGTGTTTCGTTTTTCCGTCCTTATCTTTATAAACTCTTTTCACGTGGCGTCCATAAGATTTGTAACGATTATAATTATAATTTCCATAACTACCATAACTCGAGGAAGAACCACGGCTTGTTCTAATTCCTAAAATTGACATTAATTTTATCATCAAGACCATAAAATAGTAGAAAATGACCAGTGCGATAACGAGAGCAATCAAGACCAAAAAAGTGGTTTTAACAAAAGATTTGATCGATGAGCCCATAGAAGGTCCGGTCATTTTGCCAAAGGCTGTCAACAGAATGGCGTTATTTTCTTTATTTGCTTTTTGGATATTTATTTGATTTTCCAGGCTATCGATCTTCGTTTGAATTCTTTCTAATTGAGATCGGAATAATTTCATTCTTTCTGGAGAAGTGCTTTTATTGATGAGCTCTTGAATCCTTTTTTTGGCGATTTTCTGGTTTTCCACATTCGCCTTGATATTGGTGGCATATTTATCGTCTGGTGCTGTTTTCAAGTTTTCTGATTGTGGTAAATGGATTTCCTTGAGTTCTTGTAAAATTGAAGAATAGGAACTATCTGCAACTACTAAAACATAAGATTTTTGATTTGATTTTGCATCAGAATATTTCATTCCGATCTTTCCTTCTGCTAATAATTCATTAACTTTCTGATCTATCTTTGTCGGATCATCCATTCTGAATTCTAAAGCGATCTTTTTTTTGTTTTCTGCAGCATTGAATATTTTTTTAGCTTCTTTATTTTCCACAATTTGTTTTTTATCCTGAAAAGAATTCAATAAATTGGATTTTTTTAAGCCCAAAAATAGCGATATTACAATAACCACAATAATGATGATATATTTCGATTCTCTCCTCATCCTGATCATAACTGACTCCTTTTTTTTCCTAATAATTCTGCAGCATGTTCCAACGCTCGTTTCGTTTTGGAACCTGCCAGCATTCTGGCAATTTCTTTTTGCCTTTTATCTTTATTTAATTTTTTTATTGTTACATTGGAATTTTTTCCAACATTATTTTTTTGAATGGAATAATGATCATCGGCGGCGGCAGCGATCTGCGGTAGATGTGTGATGCAGATGATCTGATGAAAATCTCCGATACGATGAATGAAATCAGCCAGCAATTGCGAAGTCTTCCCGCCTATTCCTTGGTCGATCTCATCAAAGATGATCGTTCGTTTCTCCATCCGATCTGATAAAATTTTCTTCACGGTAAGCAGAAACCGGGAAACTTCACCGCCAGAAGCGATCATTCTGAAAGGCTGCATTTTCACACCTCTATTTGCTGAAAATAGATAATCTACGACATCAATTCCACTCTTTTTCAGAGAAATATCTCTGGATAAAAAAACTTTTCCCCCGCTTTCTTTGTCAAATCTAATCTTTACTTTTGCTTCCGGAATTGCTAATTTCCTGATATTTTCTGCGATCTCTTTTTCAAATCTGGCGGCAGCTTTTTTCCTTTTACCACTTAATTTAACAGCTTTTTTCCATAAATTATTTTCCTTTTCTGTCAATTTCTTTTCCAGCTGCGAAATTTTTTCTTTCTGCGAAGAATAAGATTTTATCTCCTGCCTGATCTTTTCTTGATAAGCCAAAATTTCAGGAATTGTCTTTTTATACTTTTGAAGCAATTTATTGATCTCATCAAAGCGCTGTTCCAATTTTTCCTTCCGTTCCTGATCAACATCGATAAAATCACTCAAATCCAGTAATGATTGAACTGCTTCATCAAGATTGGAGAGAGCATCGCGTAAAAATGAAAGAGCAGATTGCAAGTGATCATCCTTTCCAGCAAAAGGTTCTAATTCTTTCACAAAATTGCCGATCACATCATACACAGAATTTTCTTCTTCAAAAACACGCTGTTCGATCTCACTCGATTTTTGCAAAATAATTTCTGCGTTGGAAAGCAGATCAATATCATTTTTCAGAACCTCATCTTCTCCTTTCTGGAGGGCAACGTTTTCCAATTCGTTCAATTGATAGTCATAGAGCTCGATGCGCTCCCTATTTTCTTGATCTTCCTTTTTCAGATTCAGAAGCTTTTCCTTTTTTTCTTGAAAATCAGCAAGATCAGCTTCAAAATCTTTTCGTTGTTTTAACAATCCACCATAATGATCCAAAATTTCTAATTGGTATTCTTGATCGAATAATTTCTGTTGATCGCGTTGACTGTGGAAATCGATCAATTTTTCACGGAATTCTTTGGCGATGGGAATTGAGATGCGACGTCCGTTCAAAAAGATCTTGCTGCGCAGATTTTCATCAATTTCTTTGGTAAAAAAAAGTTCATTTTCTTTCTGGTCAACCGCGTGTTTTTCCAATAATTCTTTTAATTCCAGCTTACTTTTTCGAATGTCAAAAGTTGCTTCCAGAATCGTTTTGTGCTTTTCATCCAATCTGATATCAGCTTGTATTTCTGCTCCGAAAATGATATCGATCGCACCCACGATTATCGATTTCCCTGCACCTGTCTCACCTGTTATGACTTGTAATCCTTCCGAAAAATTGATTTCAAGTTCAGGAACGATTATGAAATTTTTCAATCTGAGATCTGTTAGCATCTATTTTTTTCCCATATGGATCTTTTTGCGCAAAATCTGATAAAATGTTTTATTCGTCAATTTGATAAAATTCACTTTTTGGGAAGCGACGGATATTGCGATCTCATCTTCCGCTTTCAATTTTTTGATGTTGATGCCATCCAATTGCAAAACGCTGGTTGAATCAGAATTTTTCAAGCGAAAAGTCAATTTATTATTTTCAGCAAAAACCATTGGACGGACACTTAGAATATGCGGATTGAGCGGTGCAACGATGAAAGCGTTCATCAAAGGTGAAATGATGGGACCGCCAGCAGAAAGCGAATAGGCAGTCGAGCCGGTCGGAGTTGCGATGATAATTCCGTCGCAGCGTGTTTCCATCACAAATCTGCGATCAGCATAAAAGCGAAGATCGATCAATTTTGGCGTTTCACCTTTATAAATCACCGCATCATTGAGCGCAATTGCCGAAGCGATCATCTTGTTTTTTCTCTTCACGACAGCACGCAACATCATTCTTTTTTGCACTTTAAATTTGTTGTTTTTCAGGTCATCGACCGATTTTGCCAGTTCCGAAATGCTGGAATCGGAAAGGAACCCCAACTTTCCAAGATTGATGCCAAGAAGCGGAGCGTTCGTTTTCAGAGAATATTTCACGGCTTGCAAAAAAGTTCCATCTCCTCCGAAAGAAAAAATGCAATCCAGTTTTGGAAATTTTTTTTCTGGAATAAGTTCTATGAAATCTGGCAAAAGTTCTTTCTGTGCTTCAAATTTGTAAAAATTGAGCTCTTTGTTTTGGTGGATTTTCTGCAAAAGTTTGAAGATAGGATTTTTTTCCTGATAGTGGGGATTAAAAAAGATGCCAAAATTTTTCAAAATTTCTCCTTCTGCAAAGAATCCAGGATACGCAAATAAGATTCATATCTTTCTGCTGGCAAATCTTGGTTTTCAACAGCTCTTTTGATCGCACAATCAGTTTCGTGGGAATGCGTGCAATTATTAAATTTACAGCTTTTTCTCAACTCGTTGAAACCCGGAAAAATACGCGGGATCAATTCTACATCTTCTCGTTTTAAACCAAATGTTTTGATTCCCGGCGTATCGACCAAATAGCCACCAAAATCCCAGGAAAGTAATTTGGCGGAGCTCGTGGTATGCGTTCCTTTATGCGAAGAAGCACTGATCTTGGCGATCGATAATTTCAAATTCGGTTGTAAGACATTGATCAAAGAAGATTTTCCCGTTCCAGAATGACCCGAAAAAACAGAATCTTTACCACGCAAAATATCCTTCAATCTGGAAATTCCACTTTTCGTTTTTGCTGAAGTCCATAAGATCAAATAGCCAAGTTCTTCATAAAAATGAAGTTTCTGCTTGAGTTGCTCCAATTCTGGCAAAAGATCTATCTTGTTGATGAGAATTATCGGCTTGATATTTTCAATTTTTGCTGAGCAAAGATAACGATCAATCAATCCGAGATTCAATTCTGGTTCTTTGACAGAATTTGTGATCAGCACCTGATCAATATTTGCGGCAAGAATGATCTCTGCTTGAAAATCTGTTTCGGGATAACGCACCAATGCATTTTTCCGCGCCAGAACTTCTTCGATGCGCGGTTCTGCAGAAACATCAACATTCACCAAATCTCCGACAGCCAGAATGTTTCGCGTCTCAAAATTGATCTGTTTTAATCTGCCACCCAAAGTGCAGAGGATTTTATCATTTTCCAATTCAACTAAACATCGATAATTCGTCTTGATCTCCAAAATCCGACCTTTCTTCAGATTCATTTTGGATTTTGCACTTTGTTTACTTTTTTCGGGAATTTTCTTTTCGGCGCGTTTTTCCTCGATCACCTCATCTTCCGTGAATTGATCGACATTTTCGATATTAATGTTATTTAAATTCAGCTTTTGTCTTTTAAATTTTTTCTTATCGCGTTTCTTCGGCATGTTCTTGTAAAATATCTGTTAGCACAGTTTTAATTTTTTCTACTGAAACTCTCGTGTTGATGCAGGGTCCTTCGGGTTGTCTATTTAAAATTCCATAAACGGGAATTGGAAAAACTTCTGTCAATCCTTCGACCATATCGCGTCCGCAAGCAACTGCGATGATAAACTTTGGCCTTCTTTCGACGATAATTTTCCGCGCCAGAGTTCCGCCAGTCGCGATCGCCATGTGAATATTATATTTTTTGGAAAGTTCACACAGCTCGCCGATATCACATCTACCGCAAGCTGCACAATTTCTAACATCGACCGTAACTCTTATCCTGCAAGCAGTGTTTTGCAAACAATGTGGTAAAAGAATAAGTATCTCTTCGGGATCATATTTATTGATGACTGCACGGATGAAGGCATTGTTGAAGTGGGTGAAAGATTCGCGGATCGCATCGCGCGATATTCCAAATAAAATACCCAAATTGAACGTGATCGGATAAAGGATTCGGATGATCGCACGCATAGCAAAACGAGCGATGAGAATATTCTTTCCTGTGTAGCAAATGATATAAACAAGGATGATGCTGAAGATCAAGATCAGATAAAAAAGGCGCAGAGCTGTGAGGGAAAGTTTTGCCAGAAATTCACTTATCTCGTGCAAGCGCGGTGAAACGAACCACCAAAGCAGCGTTGTGATGATCATCATCAAAACCAGCATCAACGTCGCTAAATGTAAAAACAGATTTTTTTTATCTGTATCAACCGCCATTATCAAATTTCTCTCCAGGCTCAATTCTTGCACCAAGATTGAAAGCATAGGAATCCATTATTTTCTTTCCTGCTGACTGCACTTTTCTCAAAAGGATATTCCGATCTTCAGTCGTCACTACGATTCCCAGATTTTTTTTTATCTGCACAATTTTTCCAGGTTTTTCTTTGGATCTTTCTGGTAGGATAGAAACTCGCAATATTTTAATCGTTTTATCGCGGAAACGAGCTACAGCACCAGGTTTCATTGCTAAACCACGAACGTGATCTCTGATCTCTGCTGCGGATTTTTTCCAATCCAAAAAAGTTTTTTCTTTGGTAATTTTGGAAGAATAGGACGCTTTACTATGATCTTGTTTATGTTCTATCAAACCGTTTTTTTCTATTGCTGTCAAAGCTTTGAAAACATCTTCTGCACCGAACTTTGCCAATTTTTCTTGCAGTTGTGTGAAATGATCTTCTTCGTCGATCTTGATTTTGTGTTGGAAAATTATCGGACCGGCATCCATTTTTTTTGTGATGCGGAAAATGGTGTTCCCTGTTTCTTTTTCGCCATTAAAAAGAGCATAATTTATTGGTGCTGGACCACGATATTTCGGCAAAAGAGAAGGATGAAGATTTATGCAGCACAGCTTCGGAATAGCCAATAATTCTTTGCATAAAAATTCACCATAAGCCACATTGATAATAATATCCGGTTCGATCTCTTTGATTTTTGCTATGACCTTTCTTGAGTTTATATTTTCAGGTTCGAGTAGTGGGATTCTTTCTTTTTTTGCAGTGATCTTTATCGGCGTCGGAGTCAATCTTCTATTTCTTCCTTTTGGTCTGTCTGGCTGCGTAATACACAAGACAGGTTTGTAGCGACTTTCTATGAGTTTCAATAAAGTTGGAACAGCGAAGTCTGGAGTTCCCATGAACACAATATTATTCAACTTCATTATTTTTTTCTATAATTCTCCAGATTAACGCCGTTCTCATCTGTCGTTGCTTTCAGGTCTTTCAATTTTTTTGTGATCATCAATTTTCTGAGTTTGGGAATCTTATCGATGAACAATATCCCTTCCAAATGATCATATTCATGTTGCACAGCTCTTGAAAATAGACCATCTGCATTAAATTTTACTGTTTCTCCCTTTTCATTCTGACCTTTGATAATGGCTCTTTCAGCACGATTGACCGTTTCAAAAATATCAGGAAAACTCAAGCAACCTTCATCAGAAGTAATTTGTCCTTCGAATTTGATGAACTCAGGATTTACCAGGACAATTGGATTTTTTTTCTGATCTTCATGAAACCAAAAAGGATCTACTACAAAAATACGTAATGATCTTCCAACTTGTGGCGCTGCTAATCCAACTCCATCTTTTTCATACATTGTGAAAACAAGATCAGCGATGAATTCATTTATCTCAGGCGTGAATTCGTTGACTTTTTTTGCTTTCTGTCGCAATATTTTGTCGCCATATAATCTGATCGGAAGTAATTTAGCTTTTCTTTTCACTTTGTAAAACACCCGCTATTGCAGCTTTCTGAAATTCAATTTTCGTTCCCGTTGTATCATCGACGCGTAAAACGAAAACATTTTTGTCATTTTTTATATTCACGATCTTACCAATTATTCCGGCATTTGTCACGACTTTGTCATTCACTTGCAGATTGTCTATCATTTCCTGAAGTTCTTTTTGTTTTTTACGCTGCGGTCTGATAATGAAAAAATATAGAATAGCGAACATTAGAATGAAAGGCAAGAAAGAAGTAAAGGCATTTTGCTGCGGTGGTGGATCTTGTGATTCAGGATTTGCCTCATTTTCTGCGGTTTGCTCTTCGCCAGAAGTATAATCTTGAGCAAAGGCAACCGAAATAAATGATAGATTCAACACGATCATTATTAATATTATAATAATGTTTTTCATACAAAAAATTTCTCCAGTCTTTTGATAAATTTGTTTTTTTCTTCGAACTTTAGTAATCATAAATTTTCTCCTATATTATTTTTTTTATTCTTTTTTTTCGCTTAATTCTGCGTCAATGCAATTTTTCATAAACATTTACTTCGACCTCATCATCCTAATAAATTCACTACCTGTAAGATAATATTCGTGTAAATACCAGCCATCACGTCATCCAAAACAATTCCCCAGCCTTGCGGAAGTTTCTGTAAAACATTTACAGGTTCTGGTTTCAAGATATCAAAAATCCTGAAGATCACAAAGGCAGAAAACATAAAAACCATTGTTTTTGGAAGCAAGATCATTGCGATAAAGTAACCGACAAATTCGTCTAAAATGATCTTTGGATCATCCTTACCTAATTTTTTTTCTGCTTGTGACGTCAAGAGAATGGAAAGAAATATAAAGATCAGAAAAATTGGGAGAAAATAGAACAATCCATTTCCAGATAGCCAATTATCTGGTAGGGCAAAAAAAACTATCGCCGCAAAGAGAGTGCCAATTGTTCCTGGTATTTTTGGAAAATAACCGATGCCAAATAATGTGGAAAAATAAACAGAAATATTTTTCATTATTCGTCTATCAATATTTCCACATAATTTTCTTTTATCAATTCTTTGATCCAATTATTATAAAGTTCCACCTCTTTTTCCGATCTGACCAGTTCTTTCAATTGATCGTAAATCTCCAGATATTCATAAGGACGTTCTGGAATTCTTTCCAATTTTGCCAGAATATAGATCACATTGCTTTCGCGTATTAATTCTGAATATTCACCGATTTCGATCTTCTGCAATTCCTTTTTAAAAAATTCTGGATATTCCTCTGAAGTAAATTCTCCCAAAATTCCACCATTCGCAGCAGTTGAATCATCTTGAGAATAGGTCTTTGCCATTTCCGAAAAATCTGCTCCTGCTCGTAATTCCTGCAAAACATTTTCCATTAATTTTACCGTTGCTAAAATATCTTCTTCTGTTGGTTCGAGTTTCTTTAGAATGTGAGATGCTTTGACCATATCATCCTTTTTTTCTTCTACTTTGATAATATGAAAACCAAAGTGTGTTTCCACGATTTCACTGATCTCACCTGGCATCAGAGCGAATGCTGCTTTTTCAAAAGGTTTCACCATCGTGCCTTCGCCAAAGTAGCCCAGATCTCCGCCATTTGCTGCTGAGGGACAATCGCTGTATTCTCTGGCTAGATCAGAAAATTTTTCACCTTGGATCAACTTGTCTCTGATCTTATTAATTTTGATCAATAAGTCTTTTTTCGTTTGTTTACCCGGTTCGATATTTCGCATGATCATGCCAACTTTTATCATTTCAGGACGTGGAGGTATTTCATCTTTATTTTCTTCATAGTAATCTTTCACTTCAGCTTCCGTTAAATTGATCCGATTTTTGATCTTGTTCGTGATTATTTGCTCACGCAGACTTTGTTCTGTGAGCTGTTCGATATAATATTCCTTCAGTTCCAGCAGCGTTAGACCAGCTTTTTCTAATTCTTTCTTGAATTCTCTTTCTGAATTGAATTGTGAAGCCACGCTTTTTATCTTTCTATTAGCGGTATCTTTGATCAAAAATTCATCAATTACATATCCTTCTTTTTCTGCTTTTTGCAAGATGATTTTTGTCTCGATCATATCATTCAATATTTTAAATCTGGAATGATCTTCGCCGATCATATCCGCTGCTTGCATTTGTTGAATCCTGTCATCAAGTTCACTTTCCAGGATAATATCTCGTCCTACTTTTGCCACGATCTTGTCCATCAATTTTGCTAGCGAAAATGATGTTATCAACAAGATCAAAAGAATAATCCATATTTTTTTCATAAAAAACTCCGCATTAATTTGAGATTGAGATCTGCGACTTTTTTTTCAGTTCATCGATCACATTTTGAAATATCTCATCTTTTCTATTCTTGATCACGATTTTTTTTATCTCTTCCGAGACGTCAGTAAATTTTTTCTCTTTTTTGATCTCTCGCTCATCGTAATAACGAATAATATAATATCCATTATTGTGTTCAATTGTTTTGTAATGATATTTTTTTAAATCAGAAAGCGCGTTCCAAAATATTTCTGCGATCGTTTCTTCTGAAACCCAACCGATATAACCACCATTTTTTCCAGCTGTTTCTTCGGAATATTTTTTTGCTGCTTCGGTGAAGGAAGAAGCTGCTATTTCATTTCTGATCTCTGTCAATTTTCCTTGATCTTTTGTAAAAATACGCTGCACTTTATATTCAGGAAAAGATGATTTAAATTGATTTTGATGCATTTTATAATAATTGAAAAGATCATCTTCTGATATTTCGACATTTGCCAATTTTTGAGAGATCAGGGCATTTGCTTTGATATTTTTCTCTGCGGTTAAAATGCGCTGTTTGATCTCGTTTGTTTTACTTATCTCATGTTTATCAGCTTCTTGAGCCAGCAGTGTCAATTTGATCCAATCTTGAATAAATTCATCTTTTTGGGAAGCAGGAAGTTCTTTCCATCCTTCTTCGCCAAAATTTGCGATCATATCTTTTTCCAGAAGCTTTTCCTCATTCACCTGAGCAATTATGTTTTCTTCTTTTTTTTCACAGGAAAATAGTAAAATTACTAAAAACAAACAAAAAACATTTTTCATCATTTCCTGCCCTCATTTTCCTCAAAAGGTGGAACAAAAGTAATTTCAAGCCTGATATTATCTGTTGAATATTCATCATGCACAAAATTCTTGTTTTCTTCTGTTGATCTGAGCATTATTCCGTTATTTTCATATTCACCGGAAGTAAAAGCCTGAACGATTGTTGTAATGTTGATTTTGAATTCATCAGTTCCTAAACTTCCGTTGGAAATATTTGAAGCAGGATTGAGAAGTTCATCGGCAGCGATCAATGGTGCGGTTGTGTTATTAAGATCAAGTGAATCAACATTAACCAAATAAGGATAGATCGTTAATATTTCATCTAAAGGTAAAAAGTTATTTTCATTGCTACTCAAGACTAATTCCGCATTGCTAATAGAGATTCGCTGCATAAAATTCGTAGTATCAATTTCAGATGGAATAGCATCTAAAAAAACGGATTCTGCCAGATTGAATTTCAGATAGGAGCGGATCGGCTGCATATTAGAAATAATTATTCTTTCTTGAAAATGAGTAAAATCGTTGTTTTCTGTGGAAAAGATCGAAACATCACTATTGGGCTCACTCACAAATTCGATAAAAGTATCTGCATCTGTTTCCTGATATTCGAAAAATAATTGTGGTGGATCTTCTGAATTCTCGGAAGAGAAAATTTCCAGGAATTCTTCTTCTGCATCAATTCTCAAAACAAAACCAAAATTAGAACTATTGCTCAATATCCAATCTTTGACTACTTGATCTGGAAATTCGATCGATAAAGAATCTTCTATTTTTTGAATGTTAATATTTTCAATGTTCTCAAAATCTGTTTCATCGAATTCATTTCCAATCCATGTAGAATCACTTTTTGGTTTAAAAAAATCAGCTTCATATTCATCCCAATCGGAAGAAATGATCTTTCCTAATTTAAGTTCATTTTCGTCAAATTGGAATTCTTGGCTGATTTTCAAAGATAATCTGGAATTTTGTAAAATAGCAAAAGTATCTGGCAAAGAAGTAAATTTCAGCAAGCTGAAAGCTGTAGTATTAAAATCGTTCCGATCATATTGTCCGATCGTTAAAACATTGAAATTGCTGTTGCGAACGCTGTCTTCGTAGCTGACAAAAGTATCAAAATATGTGTGATCAATATTGATTTCTATCGGCTCAGGATTATCAAGTTCTTCAGAACCAACGATATTATCTTTTTGTGTGCAACCGAAAATGACCAGGCCTATGAAAAAAATCCATATTCTATATTTCATTAATACTCCTTATTATTATAAAATTAGTAGAACTAGTAGTTTTTGTGCATTTGCGTATAACTGGGAAAAAATGAATTTATTTTCCTATATTTCAGCATATTATACTTTTCAATCTGTTGTGGATAATTTGTGAATTCTTGCTTTTTATTTTTACGTTTATCCACATTCTGTATTTTTCTTTTCCAAAATTTTAGTTTATCTACATTCATAAACATCTATTCATGTGCATAAGTGGATAACTATTTTTTGATCTCATTTATCAGTTTTTCGATCTGAATCCGGAAATCTTTATCTTGTTTAAATTTTGTTTCCACAGTTTTTTTTGCGTGTAAAACGGTTGTATGATCTTTTCTATGATAATAATTGGCGATTTCTTTTAATGATAGTTGAGGTATCAAGAGATTGGAAAGATACATTCCGACCTGACGTGGGAAAGCGATATTTTTTTTTCTTGTTTTATCAAATATCTGAGTGTGCGTGATGTCATAGGCATTACTCACCTTTTTGCTGATCGTTTCCAGATTTACTTCTTGGATCTTATCTGAGATCATGTCGGTGAGTATCTGAGAAGCAAGTTCGACAGTAATTTCTTCTGTTTCCATATTATTGTAGGAAGCATAAGCGAGAATTCTGATCAACGATCCTTCAAGAGCGCGGACATTGCTGAAGATGTGTTCTGCGATAAATTCGATAACTTCTTTTCTCAAATTAATATTTTCGAAATCGGCTTTCTTTTTCAGGATAGCTACTCTTGTTTCAAAATCAGGACTCTTTAAATCTGCCAGCAATCCCCATTCAAAGCGGGTTACCAATCTTTGTTCCAGATCAGGAATATCTTTTGGAGGACGGTCGCTAGTGAGAACGATCTGTTTTTTCTTTTCATAAAGTGAATTGAAGGTGTGAAAAAATTCTTCTTGAGTTCCTTCTTTTTTTGATAGGAAATGAATGTCGTCTATTAATAAAATATCAAAGTTACGAAATTTATTACGGAAAGAAGGCATTTTGTTGGTTCGGATCGCATCGATCATTTCGTTGGTGAATTCTTCTGTGGTGATGTAAAATACTTTTTTAGGACAATTTTCTTCAATGACATAATTACCAATTGCCTGCATCAAATGCGTCTTCCCCATTCCTGATTCTCCATAAATAAAAAGTGGATTGTAAATGTTTCCTGGTGATTCAGCAACGGCAAGAGAAGCTGAATGAGCAAATTTGTTATTTGTTCCGATCACGAATTCGTTAAAATTATAATTGGAATTGAGTTTTGTTTGCTGGTTATTAGATAATTTTTGTAGTTGGGATGTATTCCTTTCATCTTCTCTCTTTTTGATCATGGGTTGAGTGGTGGTAAAATTGATTTTGTATTTAGTATTATATAAATTATAGCTGATCTCGGAGATCATTTCACGATAATTTTTGTTCAGATAATCTGCAATGAATTGCGTGGGAACCCAGATCATCAAAGAATCTTCTTCTGACTCGAGTATTTCGGTGTCGCGAAACCAGGTATTAAAACCCTGTTCACTGATATTTTTCTGTAATGTATTAAGAATTCCCTCCCAATATTGTTCAAATTTCATCATATTTACCTCAATAATTTTAACTTATCCACAAATAATCCACCTAAAAATTCTGAATAATTGAGCAATGAACCACATATTGAATTTCTATGCGAACGATCCATAAAATGCTATTTATTAATAAATTACAAGACACAAATTTTTCTTTATTAGCTGAAATACAAAAACGAAACTGAAAAGCAAAGCTTATTTGTCAAGCGCAGAAAAAAAACAAAAAAATTGGTCTCATATAAAATTAAAACGATAACTCTCTATTTTGCAATTTATTAGAAAAATAGTAGTAGTTGATGAGTTATCCACAATAAATGTTTAATATTCTATTATCAATAATCTTAAAACTTTTTTGTGGATAAAAAAATTATAAAAAAATCATAATAAAAAATATAAAAGGATTCTCAAAAAAATTTATGCTATCTTTGTAAATGAAGATGCCATCGTGATTCAAGCAAAAATATATAGCCAGATCAGACCGATAATATTTATTTTTCGGAAAAATTGCTGTTTATCATTGACATTACCTATTTCCTTGCTTTCAAAAAGTATATAAAGAATAGGAGGTAATGATGTTGTTTTTTCAAAAGAAAATTATTCTGTTAATTATCTTGCTGGGTCTTTTCTTTGCTTGCTCAACAGAAAAAAAAGAAGAACTGCAAGAAGGAAAAGTGATTCCAGAGATTGAATCACAAGCTGATATTGAAAGTCTGGTGAATGACGCCGTCAAACTTATTAATCAAAAAGGAGAAGATGCTTTTCCTGAATTTCGCAAAAGTAACAGCAAATGGTATCATGATGATACATACGTTTTTGTTTGGGGTATGAACGGGATGAGATACGTCTATCCACCTGATCGAGAAATGGAAAACATGAATGTGAAAGAATTGGATGATCTTCGCAACAAACCAATCGGAGAAGAATTCATCAAAATCGCAGAAAAAGGAAGCGGTTGGATAAATTATCTTTGGAAAAAACCCCACGAAGTAGAACCAAAAGAGAAGTCAACTTTCATCAAGAAAGCAGTAGCTCCAGACAGTACCGAATATCTGGTTGGATGCGGAAAATATGATCTGGAAAAAGAACAAGAAACTATCGACAAAGGCACAAAAGAGAAAAGTTAAAAGTTGAAAGTTGAAAGTTGAAGAAATCCTTTGACCTGCCGAGCAATTTAATTTGTCATCCTGAGCTATTTATTTGTCATCCTGAGCGGAGTCGAAGGATAAGAAAATGGGGAAAAGTGAAAGGGGAAAAGGGAAAAGAAAAGAAAAAAGGAAAAAGAGCGAGGAAAATTCTGAATGTTTAATTTTGAATTTTTAATTGGTAAATCAGATGATCTCCAATCTTAGAAATTGGTGTTAATTCGCGTAAATTCGTGGTTAAGAAGAAATCGGAAGACAGAAGACGGAAGATAACCAATACCTACCAATACCTTTCCTCATCCTGACTTTTTGACTTTATTTCATTTTTCACAAAATTAAATTTGACATTTATTCTCAGTCTATCA
>JAGYMQ010000033.1 GCA_018400535.1 Candidatus Cloacimonadota bacterium | reverse complement strand
AAAACTTTTGGAACGAATTTTTCCACAAACATTATATTTCAATAAAAATGGCGGGAGTGACGGGACTTCCCGAAAGCATTCGGGACGACCTTCTGCGCACCATTATATTTCAATAAAAATGGCGGGAGTGACGGGACTCGAACTCGCGACCTTCTGCGTGACAGGCAGACGTTCTAACCAACTGAACTACACCCCCGCGTAGATTTCACATAAATCACTTGTGCACATTTAAAAATTCAGGTTTCTATGTCAAAATAATTTTTAATTTTTTTTATAGATCAGCAATTTTTCGTAATGGTTTGAACGAAGTGGCTGGATTGACGCCATCTCCAGAGATGAATCCTTTGATCGCTTTTCCTTTTCGCTCTCCATTCTTATCTTCACGATAAAATTCTACCGAGATGCGAACTGCTTTTCCCTCTTTTTTTAAAATGTCATTTCCTTCTTCATTTACCTCGAAGGGATTGTGATAGAGCCATCCCAGTCCGATCGCAGCTGAGCCATTTTCTCCATTCACATTTTTTCTTTTTGAACCGATGAACTCACGCTTCTCTTGCGGAACATTAGGAGAATTTATACTGGAAGTTACTGTGCCTATTCTATGATTATTGCGATAAATTCCTCTATTTACAACAATGCCTTCCGAAATAAATAGCACCATTCTTTTGTCATTTCCTGAAGCAATATCAGACATAAGTGCTTCTTTTCCAACAAAATTCTCTTTTTCCAAATCGATCGCTGCTGAGAAAAGCGGAGCGTTTGTCGGCGTGTGTTCTCGATCATATTCACTGCCGTTCAAAGGTAAACCAAAAGGTCCAGCTGAAATTCGATTTTCATCGCGACCGCCCAATCCTACGAGGAATCCACCTAATTCAAGTGCTTTGGTCACGATGCGTTTGAATTGTTTTTCGGCAGCAGCAAGCGGAACATAAAGTTCCCAACCCCAGCGATTTGTATAACCGGTACGACTGATGATATAATGTTGAGATTCGTGATCAAATTCATTGAAAGTGAAATATCGCATATTTTTTGTTGGTTTATAACGATTTTTCACCACGCTATCACCATAAAGTGACGTCACCAATTTATAACACAGCGGACCTTGAATATCGATCTTAACCAGCTTATCAGATATATCTTCAGCTTTCACGTCTTCATTTTCCTTTTTGTGTGACATAATAAAATCAGCATCGGCGATCATATCTTTTTCTGGAGCAGTGATATCGTGCCCGGCATTGATCACTATAATAAAATCATTATCTGCCATTTTCATGATGATCATATCATCTAAAACAGTTGCCTTTTTTGTCAGAAGCAATGTATATTTGCATTGACCGATTTTCATCCCAGACATTTTAGCTGGCATAACGCGATCCAATAATTTTTCTGCATCTGCACCAGTAAAATGGATCTGAGCCATGTGGTCTATATTGAAGACAGCAACTTTATTGATGGCAGCGGCTTCTTCCAGAACAGAAGTTAGATAATTGACAGCCATGTTATATTCGCCGAAGTTACTGCGTTTTATTGGTTTATATTCTCTGTTGAACCTTTTTGCGAGCAAATGTTGATACCATTCTTCCAATTCAAATAGAGCAGTTTTTCTTGGTTCTTTGGGAAAGGATTTTCCAACTTTTTCCATAATACACCTCGAATTTTTTTTCTAAATTTTTTTTCAAGATTAATTTGTAAAGCCATAAATCGATTTTGAAAATAATTTTTTGGAAATGACTGATCATTCAAATATCAAAATTTCGATAAATACTTGACTCTCTATTTACAGATTTTTTTAAAGTTAAAAAAAGGAGAAATTTTGAAAAGAATATTAATCGTCGAAGATGAAATGCTGATCGCCCTTGAATTGGAACAGCATCTCGAAAATTTTGAGTATGAAGTGATCGATATCGTGGGCAAAGGTCAAGAAGCAATCGAGAAAACGCTAAAACACGATCCTGATATAGTTCTTATGGATATTCGCTTGAAAGATTCTGTTTCTGGCATCCAGGCTTCTCAGGAAATTTTGAAAAAGAAAGATATTCCCATAATTTTTCTGACTGCTAATGCCGATGCGAAAACAATCAATGAAGCGAAAAAGATCAATCCCTACGCTTTTTTGGTGAAACCGCTTGATCCAAAAGAGTTAAAAGCAACATTGGAAGTTGTTGACGTCAAATTTCAAGCGGAGCAAAAACTGAAGATATCCAATTCCAAATTTCAGAGTATTTTTATGGGAAACCCCGAACCGGCAGTTTACCTCGATCTGGACTTCAAAGTTATTGATATTAATCCGCGTTTCACAGATATTTTTGGATATGATTTAGACGATATCGAACACCAATATATTGACGATTTTATCATTCCTGCTGGCAGAGAAAAAGAAGCAAAAAAATTTAGCAAAGAAAGTGAAAAAGCCTATCTTTATAAACAATCAATTCGAAAAACCAAAAATGGAGAATTGATTCCAGTAGAAATTTCAGCTGCGCCGATCTTTGTCGATAATAAACAGACTGGTGCTTTTGTTCTTTACAAAGATATTCGTCAGCGGAAAAAAACAGAATCTGCCTTAAAATTACAACAAACATATTTGCAACAACTTTTTAATAGTGCTCCCGAAGGAATCGTCCTCTGCAAAAAAGATGGTGAGATCATTCGAGCCAATAAGGAATTTCTGCAATTGTTCGATTATGAAAAAGAAGATATTATAGGCAAACCACTTGATTTTTTGATCTCCACCGAAGAGCTAAAAGAAGCGCAGGAGATCACGCAGAAAGTTTCTAATGGAAATCTGGTGAATACTGAGTCAGTGCGAAGGCGAAAAGATGGATCTCCAGTTCAAGTATCCATCATGGCAAAACCAATATTTCTGGATGATGAAATGATAGGCATTTATGCGATCTATCGTGATATCACAGAAAGAATGAATTCACAAAAAGAACGCGAAAAATTGATCACAGAATTGCAAAACGCATTGAACGAAGTTAAGAACTTGAGCGGTTTGATCCCAATCTGTGCGCATTGCAAAAAGATCCGTGATGACAAAGGTTATTGGAATCGGGTCGAAGATTATCTTGCTGATCATTCTGATGTCGCTTTCAGTCACGCGATCTGCCCCGATTGTATAAAAAAATATTATCCCAAACAATATAAAAAATTGAAAGATAAAGGAAAACTTTAATCTTATTCTCCAGTCAAAATCTTTGCAATAAGGAGCGCTTTATGTCCTCAAAAATTCATTTTGTTAAACTATCTCCCAAAAGTGATCTCGAAGAAAGAAAAAATGCAATGAAAAAAATCTTTGCCAGCTTTAATTGGAATACAATACTGAATAAAAATGATAAAGTAGCGATCAAAACTCATTTCGGTGAAAAAAACAATAATACTCATATTGCAGCTGAAGTCGTAGCTGTCTTCACGAATGCCTTGAAAAATCTGGCAATGAAAGCTTTTTTAACTGAAACTTCCACATTATATGCTGGCGAAAGGATGAATGCGATCTGTCATTTGAATCTGGCATATGAACACGGTTTCACACCTGAAAGAATGGGCATTCCCATCATTATGGCTGATGGACTTCTGGGCAATTCAGAAAAGGAGATCGATATTCCTGGCAAAATTTTTTCCAAAGTTAGCATCGCTGCTGATGCTATTCTGGCAGATGCTCTCGTCCTGATCTCGCATCCAACCGGTCATATCGTTGCTGGATTTGGTGCAACACTCAAAAATTTGGGAATGGGACTGGCAACAAGAAAAGGAAAAATGGCCCAGCATTCCTCGATCAAACCTTTTATCAAAAGTGAAAAATGCACGCTATGCAAAAAATGTATGATCTGGTGTCCAGAAGATGCAATCATTGAAAAAGACAATTCAGCTTTCATTCTGGAAAATAAATGTATTGGTTGTGGCGAATGTCTTTCTGTATGCGGATTTGATGCAGTTCGCTATAATTGGGGGACACAATCGGACGAATTGCAAAAAGGAATGGCTGAATATGCTCTGGGAGTTTTATCCAATAAAAAAGATAAAGCTGTTTTTATCAACGTTTTAGCAGATATGACCAAAGAATGTGATTGTCTCAATCAGCAGCAGAAACCATTTATCCCTGATATCGGAATTTTATTGGGGACCGATCCCGTAGCCATCGATCAAGCAACTTTGGACCTGACAGCACAAAGTAATACGGATAACCTGGGAAAAATGTCTCATGCGAATCTTGATCCGCAGGTGCAATTAGTTCACGCAGAAAAGATCGGTCTGGGTTCGCGCTCCTATCAGCTGATAACGATCGAAAAATAATTTGTGTTGGAATGAAGCAAAAAGCAACGGCGAAATTGATCAAAGGACCGATCGGTAAAACATTGATCGAATTAACCGTTCCAATGACCTTTGGGCTTTTGGGAATGGTTATGTTCAATCTGGTCGATACGTTTTTCGTTGGAAAATTGGGAACGGTTGAACTAGCAGCGCTCAGCTTCACTTTTCCTGTCGTGCTGGTGATTACAAGTTTGGCTTTGGGAATCGGCTTCGGCGCTTCTGTAGTGATCTCTCGGGCGATAGGTGAAGGAGATCATTTCAAGGTGCAGCGCTTGACGACAGACGCTTTGCTTTTTTCTTTATTATTCGTCCTGATCTTCGTTATGATCGGTATTTTCACGATCAAACCGTTATTCTCATTATTGGGTGCTTCCGGACAAGTTCTGATAAATATCCAGAAATATATGAGCATATGGTATATTGGAATGCCCTTCGTCGTCGTTCCAATGGTGGGAAATAATGCGATCCGCGCCACTGGCGATACAAAAACTCCCAGCTTGATCATGCTGGTCGCAGTTGCTATCAACATAGTTTTTGATCCATTATTGATCTTCGGTCTGGGACCTTTTCCAAAATTAGGAATTACGGGAGCAGCTCTTGCCACTGTTTTCGGACGACTCACAACTTTCACTGTAGCTTCCTGGGTTTTGATCAAGCGAGAAAAAATGGTCACTTTCCAAAAAACAAAATTAGAGAAGATTTTTTCATCTTGGAAAGAGATCTTATATATTGGATTGCCAGTAGCAGGTTCGCGCATCGTAATCCCCATCGCGATGGGAATCCTCACCAGATTGATCTCCAAATATGGAGCTTCTGCTGTCGCTGGATTTGGCGTTTGCACTCGAATCGAATTTTTTGCGTTGACTATTATCCGTGCTTTATCAATCTCTTTTGGACCTTTTATGGGACAGAACATCGGAGCTGGAAACTATTATCGAGTGAAGCGCTCCAGTTTTATCAGTCAACGTTTCTCAATTTTCTGGGGTTTGGGATTATTTATCATATTTTTGCTCTGGTCAAAACCGATCGCCCGCATTTTCAATGATGATCCCAAAGTGATCGAAGTGATCATGCTCTATCTCTCCATCGTGCCGATCAGCTATGGTTTGCAGGGAATTTACCTTCTTTCAAACACAGCATTTAACGTGCTCAAAAAACCAATCTTAGCAGCAGGAATAACAATTTTGGAAATGTTTGTGCTCTATGTTCCCCTTGCGTTTTTGGGCTCCTATTTATGGGAGATCAAGGGTATTTTCTACGCAATTGCCTTCAGCTATCTGGTAGCTGGAATGCTTTCGATCTTTACATTACGTTTTTATTTAAAAAAAGTTCCTGAAGTTGGATTTGAAAATTTATGAAGCTGAAACATTTCATTATTCCATCGCTTTTAGTGCTGATCTCTTTATTCGTAACTTGGAAATGGGAAGGCTTGCAACCGCAATTGACAAATGGCGCCGAGATGAATGCTTTCATGACGATCTTTCCCATCCTGCCCTATTTGATCTTCATCATCACGATCAGTCTGGGATTACGCAGTAACCGCAGCGATCTCGTTTTCGTTTCGCTTATTCTCGTTTTTTCCTATTATGCTTTGCAGCGCGAAAATGAAACCTTATTTATCCAAAAATATCTCGCTTTTTTGATTCCACTTAATTTTGCTGTTTACTCTAATTTGCAGAAAAAATTGATTTTTTCCAAAACCGGATTTTTCATGCTTGTTTTTTTAGGATTGGAAATTGGTTTCTTTTCATTTTTGATCCATTTCACCGGCAATTCAATTTTGACTTATACCTTAGATCTTCAGGAAGTCTTTCCTCAAACAGCTGAAAAATTAACAGATTGGAATTTATATCTTTTTTCATTTTTCACCGAACATATATTTTTGGGAATTAATCTGCCGCTATTCCTGAGTTTTCTTTTGGCAGCGCTGATCCTTTTTATCAGATATCTGCAAACTGGAAACATTATTCTGCCCGCATATTTGATCGTGATGAGCTCGGTGCTGCTGGCAATGATCTGTGAAAAAAATGATCCTGCTTATATGGTTTTTTTCAGTAGCAGCGGCATCATTCTGATCGTGAATAGCTTTGAAAGATCGCTCAATCTCGCTTATATTGATGAATTAACCAATTTACCAGGCAGAAGGAGTATGGAAGAAACATTGCACAATCTAGGTAAGAATTTCACTATCGCAATGATCGATATTGATCATTTCAAAAAATTCAATGACACTTATGGTCACAAGACGGGAGATGAAGTATTGAAAATGGTTGCTGCTCATCTGGAAAAGATTTCAGGTGGAGCAAAAGTATTTCGTTATGGTGGAGAAGAATTCACCGCAGTTTTTTCCAATAAAGATGCCTTGCAAACAAAGGCTTTTATGGAATCATATCACAAGAATATCGAAACAGCTGATTTCATGGTTCGAGGAAAAAGCCGAAAACGAAATTCAGAAAAGAAACGAGGAAAAACTGGTGATAACAAACAAAAAAAAGTGAAAGTTACTGTCAGCATCGGAATTGCCACCAGCACGAAAGCAGAACACGATCCGCATAAAATTTTGAAACTGGCAGATAAAGCACTTTACAAAGCAAAAAAGCAAGGGAGAAATCAAGTATGTCTGAACAAATGAATGAAGAATTGGTAAAAGTTTATGAAACCAAAGATATTGCTACAACGTCAATCATCAAATCACTTTTGGAAGCCGAAGGTATCGAATATTTTTTGCGAGGCGAATATATGCAATCCTTGTTGGGTGCAGATTTTATCTTTGCCCCAGGCGTCGATGTTGGGAAAGTTGAATTTCTTGTTCGACCCGAGGATGCAGAAACAGCAAAAGAAATCATTTTTCCCCAAGAAGAAGAGTGATCAGTGATCAGTGATGAGTGATGAGTAATGAGTGATGGGTGATGAGGTTTCAAAAAAAAGAATTAATTTAATCTATCACTCCAAGCTAACTACCCTGTCATCCTGAGCATTTTACCTTGTCATCCTGAGCATTTTACCCTGTCATCCTGAGCATTTTACCCTGTCATCCTGAGCCCTTCGGCTTCGCTCAGGACAGGCTTAGTCGAAGGAT
>JAGYMQ010000032.1 GCA_018400535.1 Candidatus Cloacimonadota bacterium | reverse complement strand
AATATAGTAAATGATTATCCTGCTGCGATCAGCAGCTTAGTTCAACAAGCGCACCCACATTCAGCAAGAAGAAATTTGAAAGAACGTGGCGTGCGCAAAACATTAGTCGCAACGTAGTGGTAAAAAAAGAAAAGTAAAAAACTTGGAGGAATGAAAAATGGGAAAGACGAGTTTCATTGCAATATCATTTATATTTATTATTACATTACTATTTTCTGACACTTCAATAACCCGAGGTCCCGATATCGGAGAAATTTACTATATTGGCCCAACGGTAACCCAAAATGAAGCAATCTACTATTCAACCGATTTTGGTGAAACAGCTACTTGTATGGATACCATAAGTGAAATGGGAAAGATATGTGCAGATTTGACTACGGGCAGCTTATATCGTACAAGAATGCCGAATGTAATGTATTACTCAAATAATTACGGACAATACGGAAGCTGGATTTTTAGAAGCAATGATATTTCAATTATGCACAGCGGTAGAACCGAAGGACATATTTATAATGGTAAAGCGCAACATAGTGAAAATTATGGTGTTAATTTCGTAACTCACCAATGCCAAGGTTTTTTTGGTAATTTAAATGCATCTGAAATTGATAATGAAGATGATGTGGGTTATGCACTTGTAAGGGAATCTGATGTTCTTGATTCTTTGTGGCTACTTATTAGCTATGATGATTTTGAAAATCTTGAAATTCAATACATTTTTAATGGTTATATTGGAGATAATACCCTAACACGGGGATATGAAAATGGTGAATTATATTTATATCGTCGCCATAGTAATCATGGAAAAAATCTTTTATATAGTAACAATTACGGTCAAACGTGGGAACTTAAGAACACCTTCAATAATCCAAATTTACCGATCAGGAACATTGTTGGTGGAAGACAACCCGGTGAACTCTTTATGAATGTAGAATATATACAACTTCTTAGTACAATAAAGCACACTTATATTTATCACAGTTTAGATTACGGAGAAACATTCACAATTTATCATCCATTCAACTACGGAGATGAACCCTATTATGCCAATTATATAGCTACACCTGATTCTGGTAATGCTCCATTAACCGTGCAATTCACTGATATATCAAGCGGAGTAGGCGGTTTGACATGGGAATGGGATTTTGATGATGATGGTATCGTTGATTCTTATGAACAAAATCCTGAATACACTTACCAGGATAGCGGGTTGTATCAAGTAACTCTGCAGATATTGAATGGCATGTACGATCCTGAATTAATAGCAAGTCAATACATTCATGTTTCAGGAATTACAGGAATAGAACATGAAGAAATAATCGATTATGGAAGTTCTATTTTACAAAACTATCCTAACCCCTTTAATCCTTCAACAATTATTAGATATCAGTTACCATATAACATCGATAATCCAAATATTGAAATCTATAACCTGAAGGGTCAATTAGTTGATGAAATTGCTATTAGCTCTAATCAATCATCAGTTACATGGCATGCTGATGATTTTGCTTCAGGAATCTACTTTTATAAATTAAATATTAAAAACTCACCTACACAAAAGATGCTTTTATTCAAATAAGGAGGAAGGAACAATGAAAAAGTTGAATTTTGTTTTAGTAGTGTTAGTTGTTTTTGTGTTAACCGTTTCAGCAGAGGAATGGATTAACTTTAACGACCGAGGTGAATCAGCACCAATTTATGATGTAACGAATTCGACAAATTCTTTGGTGGAATTTGAGTTGGAGATTCCGGGTATGGCAAGTAAAGATATTGAAAGTTACAATCGAGTTTATATCCAGGAACATGCGAAGATGGATTCTGTAGGTTTTCCCGAAGTCCCGTTTGTTAGTTATCTGATTGCCATTCCTGAATGTGATAATGTAAATTTGAATATTACATTTTTAGATTCAACCATAATCGAAAACATGAATATTTATCCTGCACCAGAATGGATCGAGCAAGGTGAAGGTTACAATTCTTATATGGAAGAACAATTTACAATCAATAGCACTTTTTATAACAGCGATGAATATTTTCCCGGCTATACTGGTGAATTAGTTGAAAAAGGTGCTATTAGAGAACAGCATTGCATTCGTGTTAATATATATCCCGTCCAGTTTAATCCTATGCAACAGCAAGTTATAGCCTATTCTCGATTAAATATCGAGATGACTTTCGATTCTGCCATCAGTTCAGTAAATAATGATGTAGGCATTTTTAATGAGGTATGCGGCAATGCCATGATAAACTATGTTTCCAATGGTTTAAATGCATCCGTAAGCTGCAACTCAAGCAGAACCGGAACTTGGCAATGGGTAGAAAATTTCCCAGGTGAATACATACATGAGAATTGTGATTATCTAATTATTACCCATGAGGACTTTTACAATGATCCTGTAGCGAAAGCACAAATTGAAACCCTTGCTCAAAAAAGAGCAGATTATAACGGTTTTGATGTTGGAATTGTAAAAATGAATGATATTGAAAGCCAAATTTATAGTCTAAATAATTTAAACTCAGAAAGAATGAAAAATCTTATAAAAAATACTTTTGAAAATGGCTATGCTGATAATACTTTTGATAATAAGCTTGGTTATGTTTTGTTATTAGGAGATGCTTTTTTTGGAGATAATGAAGATGAAGAATGTGTGCCGACTGCAGAAGATGAAGATGGTAATGGTGGTTACGATGGATTTTTCGGTCGGTTAACAGAAACAAGTGGAGTACCTGATGTATATCCTGATATTTATTTAGGCAGGATACCTGTAGATTTCGATTTAGCAACAGGTGAAAACTTAGAACACGTAGAGAATATATGTCAAAAAATATCAAATTATGAACCTCTTGATATTAATACTGCCGGAATTAATAATATGACATTTATTAATAGTGCTTTCAGCAGTCATGCAGAGTCAGGTTTTAATATGATTTTACCTCAAGTTTCAGATTATTACAAAAGCTTACTTAGCTATGAGTTTATTCTCAATCCAACGTGGAATCCTCCAGCTGGTTTTCAAAATTATCAGCCTTCGTATCCTGCTAGCTATGTCAATGATAAATGGGCTGAAGGTAATATATTTGTTAGTTATATGGGTCATGGAGGAGCATGGAAATTAGTACCTTCTGAACCGGGATATCCTCCACCAGTATGGTGGTCATATTCCATGATTGATGATCCCGAAGACACCCAATATGACAATAAATTACCATTCATTACCAGCATATCATGTGATACTGGTAACTTTTTTTCTGGTGATGCTTATTTTGTAGAACCAATTTTAACATATAATGAAATTAGAGGATGTATTGGTATCATTGCATCATCAGTATCATCCGATGCTGGTGCTTTTTATGGTTTTGCTCCTTACTGTTTTGAAGCATTTTCCAAAGAATTGGCAATGTGTGGAGAAATGTTACTTGAAGCAAAACTTAAAACCTATTCATATTCATATCGCAAGCAATATAATTTATATGGAGATCCTGCTCTCAATATTTCTTTAAATTCTGAAACCATTGATGAATGTGAATTAGTTTGTAACGATCAGCAAATAAGTAAAGATGTCATAAATAACCAGACATTACAGATAATTGCTGGAATTTCTAATTTAAGCTCTGTTAATGTTTCAGAAAATATTGTGGTTGAATGCCAATTGACAAATAACCTAACAAGCAACAGTCAGACAAATGTTTACGTGATTAGTGGTCTATCTGCTATGGAAACAAAAGGTGCTACTTTTAACTTTAACATTTCAGATTGTATGCCTACTGAATTTGATATTTTGATAACCGTTGATCCCAATAATTTAATTACTGAAAGAAATGAAGAAAATAATGAAGCTGAAACAGGATATGATTATTATAGATTTCAGGATAATTTCCCCGTTATCATTAATATGGTAGAAGGATCTTTTCTTTCCGATGATGCTCCATTATATCACAATAATAACATAATTTTAGGCGGCAAAAAAATATCTTCATCTGGTCAGTTATTGTGGGATTGTAACCTAAGAGCAGAAGGTCTTTCCTTACCAATCAAAACAAATGAAACTGATTTTGACTATATTGTCAGAGAAAAAACATTATCTGACAGCCGTCTTTATCGAATAGATGGTAATACTGGTAATAGCCAATTCTATTACAGTGTTGATCCTAATGAAAGCGGCTTTTATAATTATTGTTTGGGTGATCTAAATAATGATGGTACAAATGAATTGATTTGCAAGTATGTAACAACTCCGCAAGTACAATGGCATTTAGCTATATTTGATTTGGATGGAACTGTGTTAACAAATTTCGATTGCGATCAATTTAGAGATATTGCGTTGGGAGATGGCAACAACGATGGCAAAAATGAATTATACATTTTAACCGATAATAATCTAACAAGCTATGACTATAACAATGGTACATTAACACAAATCAATCAAATTATTTTTACTTCTTATTTCAATAAAAGTTTTGCACTTGAAGACTTCAATAATGATGGTGAATTAGATTGCGTTATTTTTTCGGGAAATGTGATTTCTTTTTTAACTTGTTCAGATTTTGTGATATTTGATGAAGTAAATTTAACTACTTCTTTTAAATATGCCGCTCTTGGTGATATTGATAATGATGGAATTACCGAAATTGTAATATCACAAACAGGAGACACTTATGATGAAACTGATATTTATCGTATTGATATACTGGAAACAGAATACGAATTCTTATTCACAGAAGAGATTAATTCTAGTGATAGCAAAGTATCGCTTTACGATTTAAATTCCGATAACAATTTAGATATAGTCCTCGGTGATGAACGGGTACTGAATGGTTATCTATCTGATGGTGATTTAATTTTTTCGTTACCGAATAATATGACCAAAACTTATAGTGTTATCACTGATCTCGATTCTGATAGTGATATTGAAATAATTTTCGCAGAAGAAGCACCGGATTTTGGACAATATACAAACTACAAAGTATCTGTTTCTGATTTGAACATAACTGTTGGTAATACCGGCAATGTATATCCAAAGATGAATGAATATAATAACAATTTATACTCTCAGCCTGTTTCTGGTATACTTCTTGAAAACACCGACTATATATGGGATGGTTCTATAACATTGCATGGTGAAGTTTCTTTGCCAATTTCAAGTACATTAACAATTCAGCCAGGTACAATCATCAAAACAAAAGAAAACAGTAAACTGACCTGTTATGGAGAGTTTACTGTTAACGGCACAGAAAATCATCCTGTAACATTTGAGCCAGTAATTCAAGGAGCGTCACAAAATTTCTGGCAGGGTTTAGAATTTCCTGTAGGTATAATTGACTCTGAATTGAATCACGTAGTCATTCAGGGTGGTGAAATTAATTCATATCGTGAATTAAGCATCATTAACGGAAGCCTGATAAATACACCATTGAATATAGATAGTTCCAATTTGTGCTTAGATAATTCAACCTTGGAAAACTCACCAATTACTGCCGAGTTATATGGATTAACTGCACAAACTGATATTATCTCAATACAAAACTCAGCGATAAAAAATATTGTTTCCAGTTCAAGTGTCGAAATTACAGGCTATCCTAATATCAATATCACAAACAATCTTATTGAAGGATGTTACTCAGGTATTAAAATCTGGGAATCAGGTTCAGGAGCTATTAATACAATTTCAAATAACATTATCCAAAATAATCAAAACGACGGGATTTATCTTTATCATTCAAATATTGATATTTTAGGCAATAATCGTGTAGAAAATAATGGTAGAGATGGTCTTTTCATAATTAGGGATAGCAACTTTAATCTTATTGGTTCAGAGAATTACCCTCTACAAATTATCAGAGATAATAATGAAAATGAGATTAGATTTACTTATGACAGCAGACCTGCTCAATTCTATTACAATAAAATTTATGATGAAAATCATGAATACAGTTACGTGAAATGCGAACGAGTTCCTGTTTTTAACGAACCTATAAATATTTCGAACAATAATTGGGGAACTTCATTTAATCCAAATACGGACCTTTCCCCTTTTGAACAGGACTTTCATTTTTCACAAAAACACCCTTATTTAACTTATTGC
>JAGYMQ010000031.1 GCA_018400535.1 Candidatus Cloacimonadota bacterium | reverse complement strand
GAATTATTGAAAGATAAGCACGAGATTCTTCGTGAGCAAAAATGAAGGATTCCTCAGAATGACAACGTAAATTGATCAGGATGACAGAGTAAATAGGATTTTGGGTGTTGGGTGTTGGGGTGTTGGGCTGTTGGGGTGTTGGGGTGTTGGAAATAAATCACGATGACAAATGATTTCTTTCATTCAACCTCTCACCTCTCACCTCTCACCTTTCCATTTTTCTTTCCTCACTCATCACGCTTCACGCTTCTCACTTCACTAGCAACATCTTCTTGCTGGCGATCGGTTTTCCATCGGCTTTCAATTGGTAGAAATAGACTCCGCTGCTTACAGGTTTATCATTATCATCTCTTCCGTTCCAGGTTATGGAGTGGGAAAACGACTCTGTCGTTTTTGCATCGACACGATCGATGCACTCCAAGGTGCGGATCTTCTGCCCTTTGATGTTATAAATAGCAATTTCTATCGATTCCACTTCTCCGACTTCTGACATCTGAAATCTGATCTCTGTGGAAGGATTGAAGGGATTGGGGTGGTTTGTGAGAAAAACATTTTGTATTGGTATGATATTTATATCTATACCTGTATATTCGAAGGAATATTTTAAGACAGTATAACGACCCACAGCATAAAGTATATTAGTATTTGGAATAATAAAGATATCCGATATTTCACACCCAAAATCATAGCTGAATATTTCCTCGAATTCATCATTTTGCCAGGAATATATATCTGTTCCTACTAGATAACCTTTAGAACAAACAAAAAAATCATCGTGTAACTTAATACTACCATCAGTAGTAAAGTTATCTAATAATTCAAAACTATCTGGAAAAGTATATTCAAATAAATCATATTCATAGGAATAATTTGGTCCTCCTGATAATATAGATCTATTGTCAGATAATCTATAAAGATAATTAAAACTATTACCAAATATATTGAGATGTGAGTTGCTGACTTCAGAAAAATCTCCAAAATTTTCATAAATATTTAGATAAGAAATTCCTAAATCATAGTTCTTTGATACTATGTAAATATAATTATCTGAACAATATGATGTAGAAGGAGCTACAAAAGGACGAAGCTCTACTTGATGCTCAGCTAATTCTTGAATTGTGTAATTATCTAATAAATCATTGATTTTGACAATACCTGGATTTTTTTGTGTTATCACCAAATGTTCACCTACAAATTCCACCGAACGTCCTGCATATCCCAAATTAAGCGAATTTCTAATCACAATTTCTTCATCATTATATGCACAAATTACCAGTTCACTGTTATTGTTTGAAACTGCATCGATAAAACACATTATCGTATCGTTAAAGCAATAAGTATACACTCCGCTATCATATAATGTATTTATTTCAGCATTTGGTTCAGTTACTTTGAAATAATTGAAATGGTAACTAAGCATATTACTGAAAAGTATATAGGGATATTTGTAATCAAAAAAATGAAAATGACCATTATTACCAAATGAATTAATTATTTGTAAAGTTGGTAACTGATCAACACAAAAATGCATAATATTTGAAGAAGTAGTGGAGATAAATAATTCTTCACCATTTCTGATCATTGATTCTCTATTAGTAGTTTCACTTTGATAATTTGTGTTGATTACAACCAATAAAGGTTCATAGATATCATTAATATCATATATCCAAATAGTCGAGGACGAATTTTTAAAAATTAGATAATTTTCATAAATTTCTATATCTGTAAAATGATTTACCGGAGATAATGTAGGAATATCAGTAATATTCGTAACTAAATGAGGATTTTCAATATCAGCAATATCGATTATCGCAATTCTGGTATTTTGCCCGATAAACAGATAGTTCTCATGAAAATAATATGTCACATTTTGCTCATAATCTCCGATGTAAACAGTACTGATCTCAACAGGATTTTCGATATCACTGATATCCATGATCGATAGATTGCCATTTGTCATACCACGGAACAACAAGCTATCTTTCACTTCAAAAAACCCTCCGGCTTCTATGCTTGTGACGTATTCAAAAGTTTCTCTATTCAAGACTCTGGCATCAATTTCGCTGCTATTGACGTAAATAAAATAGTCGTCATTCACATCGAATCGAAATAGACCATAACCAGTATCGATCGTTTGAATATCGATCAACTGCATTTGGTCGCCACTAATATCAATGCGGTAAATATCTGTATATGAATCGTATGCAGAAGGATTATTACCAACATAGTACATATCATCGATGATCTTGGCGTTTGCTAATGTGTAATGAGTTTTATGGATATAACTTATCAATTCTAAGTTGCCATTTGCAAGTATTTCATATTCTTCGATAGCTCCTTTTGCATCTACATAAAGTTTTCCGTTATTTTCTAGAAGAGTCGCATCATAGATAGCACATCTCGCTATGGTATCTTCATATTGCAGATTTTCGATGAAAGCTACAAGTATCGCCGGAACAAAAAAGATAGCAAAAATTGTTTTCATATAAAACCTCCAAGGTTGATAGGGGCTGAGAGAAACAGCCCCTATCATAATTATTGCTATTCAGGATTAGGTTGTGTCGGATCTTCGATTGGTAATCTAAAATAAATGTCTATTCTTACACATCCATCATAATACTCTGTATAGTGATTGCCTTCAAATATCACTTCTACTTCGTCGCAGTATTGGGAATTGTTATAGGGGTCGGCAAAGTCGTGTGAATAAAAACTATTACCATCTGTAGTTTCAGTTGCTTCTCCATGAATTGTATTATCTTGATTATATAATATACAGGTTACTTCCAAACCACTACCTCCAGGAACATAAGTTTGAAGATCCCAATCCCAGATATACACTTTTCCTTGAATATTTGAAGCGGGGCCATCTGGTTCTTCTTGAAAATCAACATCTTGAGCGATTAAATTTGCAAAAATTAATGTTGCCAGTAATCCAATGATAATTGTTATTTTTCTCGTAAACATCTTAAACTCCTTAGTTTTTTTTACTCCCTTCCATATTTCCTTCTTTTTCGGAGCAAAAAAAGAAGTAGCT
>JAGYMQ010000030.1 GCA_018400535.1 Candidatus Cloacimonadota bacterium | reverse complement strand
ATCAAAAACGCGGCGTGATCCTTGCTTCGTTCCATGCTGGAAATTGGGAGCTGGCCGGAAAATATATCGCTCAATATTTCAAGCTGAGCGTTATCGTCAAAAAGCAGAGAAATCATTATTTTGATCAATATACCAATGAACTGCGGAAAAAGAGCAATATCAAGATCATCTCAAAAAATAATTCTCTGCGGCAGATCATGAAATTGGTGCAGGAAAACTTTATCGTTACCATATTAATCGATCAAAGCGCTGGTAAAAAAGGAGTTCTAACAGATTTTCTGGGCTATCCAGCATCGACATATATCGGTGCGGCCAAGATCGCTCTGAAAACTGGCTCTCCAATCGTGCCTTCAATTGCCTTGCGCAATAAAGATGGTTCGCATCATTTCATCTTCGAACAAATCATTCAACCTGAAGATTTTAAGATCAAAACAGAGCCAGCAATAACTTTGATCGAATATATTTCAAAAGTTCTGGAAAAATATATTTATCAATATCCCGAACAATGGTTCTGGGTGCATAAACGTTGGAAACACGATAAGGCAGCTAAAAAAACTTTACAGAAAAGCTTCTGATCAAAGCTTTGTAAAGGGAGAAAGAAAGTGAAAAAAAATATCCTTATAATGTTGATAGCATTGATCTCAAATTTATTTGCGCTGGAATTTGAACCAGCAAACGGTTTTGAGCAAAGACCAGAATATCGTGATTCACTGGTCTATTATCATAATAATCATGACGATCAGCACTGGTATGGAGCGGAGAGCTGGGCTGTAAAATTTAGTTTCAATCATTACTTCAATTTGATCGATTCGCTCCAATTCACAGCACAAGGCGCTCTCGTCTTCTTCCCAAATGATGCTGGCTCAGATCAATTTTCGCTGAAACTGACTTTGGATGATGCTGGACAACCGAGCGCTGAACCGAGCAAAATTTTGTTCACCGAAACAGGTCAACCAACTGCCGGCTGGAACATCATCGATTTTGATCAAACCTTCACAGATTCCACTTTCTGGTTGGTTCTGGATTATCCCACAAATTCATCAGATCAATTTGTTTCTGCTTCTGCGACCGATGGCTCTCACAGTTATTTCCAAAGCGGGGATTATTATTATAATATGCTGGCAAATAATTATGCTTCAGAATTTCTTTTTAGCTTGCGGGGAAATTTTGACGTCAGTGGAATCGATCTTGATCTGGCAGCTTTGGAATGGACAGGAGCTCTGGCCCCCGAAGCAACGATCTCGCCGAAACTCACGGTCACCAATTATTCTCAAGAAAATTATGAAGCTGCTTACTGCAAAGTTTTTCTGGAAACTCCCGAAACTGAAATTTTCTTGCAATATTTGAATAATGCAACCATTTGCGATTCTTTCTTTTTGCCAGAACTTGCTGCTGAAACAACATATAGTTTTGATATCAGCGACAGTTTAGGTTTTATATTACCGCGAGATCCAGCTCAATTTATCTGGGAAGCTGAAGTTTATTGCGGAGCAGATAGTTTCCCCCAAAATAATGCTTTAGATGGCAATTTTAATCTTTTTACCGAAAGCAGGAATCTCTTTTTGATCGAAAATGCCCTGCGAATTGATGATCCAAGCTCTGATAATATTTTACAATTGCAGGCTGATAATTTTGCTCTGGAAAATATCCAACTTTTAAATCTCTATTTTGATCCGACTGACCTTCCGTTTTTCTGCCTTGCTGCCAATCATCGCTTCTCTTTCTATGACCTTTTCAGCTATCCAGCCACCATTTTTGATGGTTCAGCAAAAATCCTTGGTTATGATGCATCTTATGAAGATCAATTGGATTCTCTTTATAATCAAGCTTATGAAGAAAAATCTTTTGTCTCAAATGGTCACCTCGCTGGCACAAAAGATGATCTGGGAAATATTTCACTAGAATTTGAACTCACGAATGAGAATACTGCTCTTTACAATAATTTTATCGGCGATCTCACCATCTACTACATTTTTGTCGAAGAGCTGACAGATCAGACCGGATTGCCTGATTCCACAAATGTTCCAGTGATCAGAGGAATTGTCGCTGAAACAAACGCACCGCAGATCAATTCTGAAGAAACTCTGATCGATACGATCTCTTTCAACTATCTGGATGACGTCGAGATCATAACCGATGAATCAAATTGCTGTGTGCTATCCGTCTTACAAAATAGTGAGACAAAAGAGATCTATCATGTTGCAAAAATAAATTTTGATGATATTGGTTTTACTTCTTGCGAAGATGAGCCCGAAATTGAATTTGCTCATAAGATCCAGATATCTCCCAATCCCAGCTATACAATAACAGAAATTGCATTTCAGCTCAAAAACAATTCGGGATCAGCTGAACTGGAAATTTATAATGTGAAAGGTCAAAAGGTTAAAAGCTTGAAACAAAATGATTGTTCAGCAGGAAGAAATTCTTTTCTTTGGGATGGAACTGATTCTACTTCCAAACCAGCTGCAAGCGGAATTTATCTTATGAAGCTGATCCTCAAAGATAATGATCGAGAAAAAATTTATTATCGAAAAAGTCTTAAATTGAAAAAATAGATGAAGAAAAAAAATATTTTTGGCAGAAAATTTTTTGAGCTGACCGGCTGCATTCATAATCACTCAAAATATTCTTTTGATTCCAAAATTGAAGTGAAAAAGATCATCGAAGATGCTTGTAAAGAAAGACTGGATTATATCACGATTAACGATCATATGGTGCATCAAGCACAAGCAGATATTCCAAAAAAAGAAGAGCTCACTGCGATCGTAGGCATCGAGATCAACGATAAAAAGCGAAATAATCATACTCTCGTCTTTAATAGTGATAAGATAATCAAAGATAAAAATGCAGCTGAATTTCTGGAAGAATATAAAAAAGATGGCGCAATTTGTTTCGCTGCACATCCTATCGAAAAACGTGCTTCTGCTTTCTTTAGGAAATATCCTTGGACGGATCATAATGTTGATAATTTTTCCGGCTTGGAAATTTGGAACTTCCTTTCCAATTGGGTCGGTGGTTTAAATCCTATCACGAACGGGATTTCCCATATTTTATTTTCAAATCTTTATGTGCGAAAACCATATCGCGAATTATTGAAATATTGGGATGATTTGAATATCAAGCACGACAAAAAAGTGGCGATTGGCAGTATTGACGCCCACACTGAAACCTGGCAGAAATTTGGGATCAAGATCAGTTTTCTCAAACATCGTCAGCTTTTCAGGACGATCAGGACAAACGTCTTGCTCGAAAACGAGACTGATGAGCAATCGATCTTGAAAGCTTTACAAGAGGGAAATTCTTATATTGTGAATTATAAGCGTGGTATTCCCTATAATTTTTATGCTGGCATTTCTGCCAAAAGCGGTGATAATGCAATCTTTGGCGAAAAAATATCATTCCAGAATAATTTAAAATTCTACTATAATTTACCAAAAAATGCAAAAGTTGACCTTTTTTGCAATGGGGAAAAAATTGCTTCTCAGTATAATGAAAGAGGAAACTTTGCTATTGACAAACCCGGTTTCTATCGTCTGGAGATCACAAAAATGAAATTAGGTTGGATCTACACGAATAATATTTATGTTGAAAAATATTGATAAAAAAATATCATTGATATTCTTTTTAAAAAATAGTAATGAGAGGAAATAAAATGAAAAAAAACTTTTTTGTTAAAGACTTGAATACTCATCTCAATAAAGAAATAATTTCTGAATATTTGGTGAAACAGAAAGAGCTGCGAGAAGGCAAAAATTATTATATTCGTTTGGAACTGGCAGACAAGACAGGTTCTATCGCGGCAAATATCTGGAATAATGCGCAGGCTATTTCAGAAAAATTTGCAATTGGTGATGTGATCGAGGTCAAAGCTTATGTCAAAAGTTACAAAGGACAGCTTCAGCTCAGCGTCGATAAAGTGAGAAGGCTGAATGAGATAGAATTTGAACTCACCGATTTTCTGGAATCAACCGATAAGGATATTGACCAATTATCAGACAAATTATTTTCCTATATTGACGCAATTGAAAATCCATATTTAAAAGAATTGTTGTTAAATATTTTTGAAGATAAAGAATTTTTCACTTCATTCGCAGAATGTCCCGCAGCAAAAACCTGGCATCATAATTATCTGGGTGGATTATTGGAACATACTGTTTCGGTCACCGATATCTGCGCTCTCATCGCAAAAAAATATAATGTGGATCATGATCTGCTCATTACTGGTGCTATTTTACATGATATTGGAAAAGTTAAGGAATATCGCACGAAACCAGTGATCGATTTCACCGTCGAAGGAAGATTGATCGGTCATATTGCGCTTGGAGAACAGATAGTTCTGTCTCATATTGCGAAGATCAATAATTTTCCAGCAGAACTGCAAATGAAACTTCGCCATTTGATCCTGGCACATCACGGCGAATATGAAAAAGCTTCTGTGCGTCTGCCGCAGACCATCGAAGCAACAGCACTTCATCATGCTGATAATCTTGATGCACAAACCATCGGCGTTCAGCAAATGATCGAAGGCAATCTGGAAAAAGATGCTGATTGGTCAGAATTTGATAGATTAAATGAAAGGTTTTATTATCTCAAATAGTTATGTTCAAAGCAGCAGTTCTTGCCAGCGGTAGCAAAGGCAATTCCATCTTAATCAAAACGGAAAAGACAAAAATTCTTCTGGATGCTGGCTTGAGCGGAAGAAAGATATCTAATCTGATAAATTTACTTTCGTTGGATGAAAAAAAAGTGAAAGCGCTGATCGTGAGCCATGAACACAGCGATCATATTCGCGGCGCTGGAATCATTTGTCGTAAATTGAATATTCCACTCTACATATCCAAACTGACATATTCTGTCAGCAAAAAAAAATTGGGAAAGCTACCAGTTGGACTCATTCATTTTAGAAATGGAGATTTTTTTGAAATCGGTGATATTCGCGTGCGTGCTTTTCAGTCTTCCCACGACGTGATCGACGGCAGCAATTTCACTTTTCAAAAAATAGATGATCCAGAAAAAAAACTCGCAGTTGCCACCGATGTTGGTTTCATCACAAAATTGATGCTGAGAAATCTTCAGAATTGCACTTCAATCATATTGGAAAGCAATCACGATTGCAATATGCTTTTAAATGGCTCTTATCCGTGGGAATTAAAACAGCGTATCCGCAGCAAAGAAGGACATCTTTCCAATGAACAAGCTATCGGCGTGATCTCTAAAGTGATTCATCCCAAACTGAAAAATCTGATCTTGGCGCATTTGAGCGAAGAAAACAATCTACCTGAATTAGCCGAAGCAGAAATGAAAAATTTTTTGAAAGAAATAAAACACGAGTTAAATCTGATCGTTGCTTCGCAATATGAACCGACAGCATTGATCGATATCTGATAAATTTATGCTCACCTCAATGATCTTGCTTGTAGTCGGCTTCGTAATTCTGGTGAAAGGTGCTGATTTTCTGGTCGATGGCGCTTCTTCGCTGGCAAAGAAATTATCAATTTCAGAAATTGCAATTGGATTGACTATTGTCGCTTTTGGCACATCAGCGCCCGAATTGATCGTCAATATTTTCGCCAGCATTGGCTTGCATCACGAGATCACTTTCGGAAATATTTTGGGTAGCAATATCTTCAATATTTTAATGGTTCTGGGCGTAGCCGGAATTATCGCGCCGATCGCCGTGCAGAGAAACACTATTCTCAAAGAAATTCCCTTTCTCCTCTTCGCGACGATTATCAGCTTTCTTCTGGCTTTCTGGAAAAGAGAACTTTCGTTCAGCGATGGCATCATTTTGATCATCATTCTCATCGCCTTTTTTATTTATGTTTTTGGAATTTTAAAAGCAAACCCTTTGCAAGCAACAGATATCAAAGAATTTTCCTTTTTGATCACAATTCTGTTGTTAGCCGGCGGAATTATCGGGCTTTTTTTGGGTGGAAAATTCGTTGTCGATCATTCTGTGAAAATTGCAAAGATCCTTGGCGTCAGCGAAAAATTCATCGGGTTGACGATCGTCGCTCTGGGCACTTCCTTGCCGGAGCTGGTTACTTCTGTCGTGGCGATGATGAAAAAACGCAATGATTTGGCAATCGGCAATGTGGTCGGATCAAATATTTTCAATTTATTACTTGTGCTCGGTGTCAGTTCGATCATTTCTCCAGTTGCTTACAGAATTGCCTTAAATCCAGATTTCTTCTTTTTGATCGCGATCACTTTGTTTCTATTTCTCACGCTTTTTGTGGGAAAAAAACACAAACTCACAAGACTGGAAGCGATTATTTTTCTGCTGTTATATTTTGGATATATACTTTTTTTATTTTATCGGAAATGATAATATGATAAATTTGACAGGAATAATGGAAGATTCATTTTTTTGGCTTCAAACAAAAAACTTATGCATAATTACACCTTTTGTCATTTTGACGTATCTTACACTAGTTCTCTGGAAGAATCTCATAAACTTCTTTTTGCTTTACTTCTTTGTTTGTAAACAAGATACGAGAAGAACAAGAAAGAATAGCGCAAAATTTTTCAGAACGACCTCCTTTTTAGTTATGCAAAACTCATCTTCAAACAAAGATCACTTTTTTCTTCCTAGCCAAAATAAATTAAATAAGTGGTTGTAAAATGGATTTTAATGAAAAATTTCTCTATCATATCTGGGATGCGCAACATCTTGATAAAAAATTACAAACGATAACAAAAAAAGTGGTGAAGGTAATTTATCCTGGTAGATTCAATACTGATAGCGGACCAGATTTTAAAAACGCAGTTTTGGAAATTGATGGGAAAAAATATAAGGGTGATATCGAGATCGAGTTAAAAACCTACAATTGGAAAAATCACGAGCATAATGAAGATCCACATTTCAACGAGATCATTTTACACGTCGTCTATGAACATAATGCGAGCGTTCCATTCACGATCAAGCAAAATGGACAGCGAGCAGAGATCTTGGAAATAAAAGATCAATTAGATAAAGATATTGCCAAATTAATTCAAAAATATGCCGATCAACATTATGCAGAAAAAGATAAAAAGTGTGAATTATTTAGCAAGCTTGAACCAGAACAAACCATACAAACTTTGACGGATGCTAGTTTACAACGTTTTGAAAACAAGATCAAACGTTTCAAAGCCGAGCACTATTTTGCCGATTATGACCAGCTTTTGTATCAAGGAATGATGGAAGCACTTGGCTATAGCAAAAATAAATTTCAAATGCTAAAATTTTCTAATGATTATTCTTATCAATTTCTCAAAGCAAAATTCCAGAAAAATCTATTACCGGAAGATATGATCAAAATATTGCTGCAAAAAAGCAATTTAATCGATCATCTGCCACCTTCTTTTCCTCTCAACTTCAAACATAAATGGATTGAAAATGAACCAGATGAACAAAAAAATGATTATCATTGGAAATTATTCCGCATCAGACCTTCCAATCATCCTGTGCAAAGAATTATCCAGTTTTCTGAATTTTTATATAGCAGCTTGCAGACCTCTCTACTTCACAAAATATTACAGCTATTTTCTTTCCAGATAAAACATTTTAAATTATCCATTTTTAAAAAAAATCTCTATTCCACTTTTCGTCAAAGATCACAAATTCTTCCGCAAAAATATTTGATCGGAAAAACACGTATCGATACCATTCTGATAAATATTATCTTGCCGGTGACAGCTCTCTATGCAAAAGAAAAAAATTATCAGGAATTGGAAAAATTAGTCTTCCATATCTATGAAAATTATCCGTCTTTAGCAGAAAATTTTGTCACTAAACATATGAAAACTTTTCTCAATGATGAGCAGAAAAAAATGATCGTAAAAAAAGAAATTTTTCAACAAGGTTTGTTAAATATCTACTACAGCCATTGTCGTGAACATCTATGCTCTGATTGCGTTAATTCCTATTCAAATATGAAGTTTACAAATTAAGGCTTGACTCAGTGTGACCATCCAAAAAGGAGTTTGACTATGTTTGAAAAAAGAAAAACCTCGATATTGGTCAAAATATCGGAACAAAAATTGTATCTATTGAATTATGGAAACATTGAGAAAAGCTATTCCATCTCCAGTTCCCGTTTCGGCATCGGGAATAAGATCGGCTCTTTCAAGACACCTTTGGGTAAACATAAGATCATCAAAAAGATCGGGAAACATGCCAAAATAGGAACAGTTTTTCATGGCAGCCAACAAACCCGGAAAGTGATCGACCTGAATGCAATGTCTTCGCTATTGGAAGGCGATATCATCACCACGCGTATCATGTGTCTGGAGGGCTTGGAAAAAGGCGTCAATAGAGGCGGGAAAAGTGATACTCGTCAGCGCTACATTTGGATACATGGAACAATTGACGAAGAAAGTATTGGAAAGCCAGCATCACGTGGTTGTATCAGAATGAAAAATCGTGATATCATTGAATTGTTTAAATTGGTTAGAAAAGGAACTATTGTCCAAATAGAAGAATAAACTTCCTTGAAAAATTGCCGCTCTTTTTATATTGTTAGTGTAAAGAATTCTGCATAATTACACCTTCTTGTCATTCTGACGTATCTTCCACTATTTCTCCTGAAGAATCTCATGG
>JAGYMQ010000029.1 GCA_018400535.1 Candidatus Cloacimonadota bacterium | reverse complement strand
ATTCTTCGTGAGCAAAAATGAAGGATTCCTCAGAATGACAACGTAAATTGCTCAGCAAGTCAAATGATTTCTTTCATTCAACCTCTCACCTTTCCATTTTTCTTTTCATTTCCCTTTTCCCATTTCCCCTTTCACTTTTCTTCTTGCTTTTCTACGTTTCCCTTTTACGAAATCTGAAACAAAAAATCAAAAAAATCTCTTTGCCTTCTGTTCAGACAACAACTGTACTAAACTCTATATAAATAGCGTTTTATCTTATTTGTTGGTGTTTTTTCAAAAGGATTTGGTTGCTCGATTATTTTCGCTATTCTGGAATTTTTTGCAAGTTTATGATTCACCGAACTTCGTATCTCTGCTAAAATATTCTGGATGCGTTTGTTCATTTTCGTTTCAGAATAATTATGCTTTTTTTGTTCAATATCCAGAACTTCATAATTCAGATGAAGACGGGCGATCAATTTACTTTCCTGTTGATAGACAATCGATTCCATAACAATTTCATTTTCGTTGATCACAGCTTCGATCTCTTCAGGATAAATGTTTTCTCCGTTTGCACCAATAATCGTGTTCTTTAATCTGCCTTTGATAAAAAGATAATTTTTCTCCAAAATTCCCAGATCTCCTGTGCGAAAATAGCCGTCTTCCGTAAAAACTTCACTCGTTTTTTCTGGATCATGATAATATCCTTTCATCACACTGACCCCTTTCACCATTATCTCACCGAGTCCAGTTTCAGGATCAGGATCATTAATTTTAACTTCCATTCCTGGAATAACATAGCCTGTTGATCGGAAACGCGTGTGTTTCACATCTGAACCAGCGATCAAAGGAGAAGTCTCAGTCAATCCATAGCCGATGGAATAGGGAAATTTCGCTTCACGTAAAAAACGTTCAACTTCAGGACAAAGCAATGCACCGCCTATTCCAAAAAAATGCAGTTTCCCGCCAAAACTGCGCATTAGCTTTTTTCCAGCTATTCTATGGAATAATCTGCGAAAAGCAGGAACGTGATAGAGAATCCGCGAGAAAAAATTAGCATTGATCGAAGGAAGTACTTTCAAATTGAAAATTTTTTCAATGATCAACGGAACAGTCAACATCATTGTGGGTTTGATTTTCTGCATTGCAGGAAGCAACACGCTAGACGATGGAGGTTTTTTCAGATAATATATGCTTGCACCTTGAAAAATTGGGATCAAAAAACCAATCGTGCATTCATAAGTATGAGCCAAAGGTAAGATGGATAATAACTTATCATTTTCATCAACCTTTTGGATCTGCAAAGTATTCAGTGCATTGGAAACAATATTCTTGTGTGTTAGCTTGACGCCTTTGGAATGCCCTGTCGTGCCGGAAGTATAAACGATCGCTGCGATATTATCTTCTTTGACCAAATTTGATTTCAAGCCAGCAAATTGCAAAGCTGATCTTTTCAAACGAGCAAATTCTGTTTTGCCTTCATCCAAAAGTCGGAGCAATTTTTCCTTTGTCGTCTGCGATGGAATAATGGAAAAATTGTCGATCAGAATTCTAATTTGCAAATTATCAAACTTTTGTCCGTCTATTTTGTCATAATATCTTTTTGAGACAAAAATCGCTTTTGCCCCGGAATGACGCAAAATATGCACGATTTCATTTTGATGGAATTCAGGTAGGATAGGAACTGCGATCGCACCCAGCGAAGTAATTGCAAAATAGGAGATTCCCCAGTTTGGACAATTCTCGCTCAGGATTGCAATACGATCTTCGGCTAAAATACCACGTTTTTTCAAAAAAAGCGAGATCTCTTCCACGCGAGAATATAATTGCTCGTAGTTGATGGGGTCTTCATCCACCCAAGCTAAAGCAGGTCTTTCTGGCCAACGCTCCACACTGTTTTTCAATCTGGAGAACAATGTCATTTTTTTCGATTCACTCATCAGATTTTTCTCTCCAATATTTTTCCGATTTTTCACATTATCTGGAATAAACGATCTTGAGTACATCTTTGAAATAATCAACAAAATGCACAACCAGACCTTCTTTGATATAATCAGGTATTTCAGTAAAATCCTTTTCGTTATCTTTTGGAAAAAGAAGTTCATTCACGCCGACTCTTTTAGCAGCGATCGTTTTTTCTTTCAGCCCGCCAATTGGAAGAACTTTTCCGGTCAATGTTAGTTCACCGGTCATTGCTATGGTTTCGGGAACTGCTTTTTTGGTGGCAAGCGAATAAAGCGCCAGCGCCATCGTGATGCCGGCAGAAGGTCCATCTTTTGGCGTAGCACCAGCTGGAACGTGTAAATGAACAAAATTCTCTTCAAAAAAGGAACGAAATTTTTTTTCTTCATTCAGGAGAGAGCGTATATAGGAAAAGGCGATCTCTGTGGATTCTTTCATCACACCACCAAGCTGCCCCGTTTGTTTGAAACCATTTTGTTTGCTTTTCAAAGCTGTTGCTTCAATATACATTGTGGTGCCGCCCAAAGATGTCCAGGCTAAACCAAGCGCAACTCCTGGAACATTTCTATTATAAAGTTTTTCTGTATCAAAAATTGGATTCCCCAGAAAATCTTCTACATTTCGGATGGAAACTGAAATTCCTTTTTTTCTTCCTTCTGCCAGCTGCAAGGTCGTTTTTCTCATGATCTTTTTGATATTTTTTTCCAGATTACGCACGCCAGCTTCCCGTGCATATTTATCAGCAATTTGTTCAAGCGCTTTATCTGTGAACGAAAGTTCCTTTTTTAACAAACCATGTTGTTCCATTTGTTTGGGAATGAGATATTTTTTTGCGATCTGCACCTTTTCCTGCAGAATATAGCCCGAAAGTTTGATCACTTCCATTCTGTCTAAAAGCGGTCGGGGAATTGTATCCAGCTGATTTGCCGTCGTAATGAAAAGAATTTTGGAAAGATCAAAATGCACATCCAGATAATGATCTAAAAAGCTGGAATTCTGTTCTGGATCAAGCACTTCCAATAAAGCCGAAGCAGGGTCACCCTGAAAACTTTTTCCCACCTTATCGATCTCATCAAGCATAATAACTGGATTAGCAGTTCCGCAACGTTTCATGCTTTGCATGATCTTGCCTGGCATCGCGCCGATATAAGTGCGACGATGTCCTTTGATCTCCGCTTCATCGCGCATTCCACCCAAAGAAAAACGGAAAAATTCACGATCCATAGCTCTTGCTATCGATCTGCCTACCGAAGTTTTTCCCACGCCTGGCGGACCGACCAAACACAAGATCGAACCTGCCACAGTCTTGCGTTTGATGATAGTGCTGATAAATTGCAGGATCAGATCTTTTACGTCCTGCAACCCATAATGATCTTCATCCAATTTTTTTCTGACCAGAGCGATGTCTGTGTTATCTCTGGAAAAAATTCCCCAGGGTAATTCGGTGAGTGCTGTCAAATAGCTGCGTGTCACGTTGAATTCCGGTGAAGCAGGATTGAGTAATTTCAATTTATTCATTTCTTCATCGATCGTTTTTGCTGCTTCTTCCGGTATTTTCAAGCTTTTGATCCGATCATTCAATTTTTCGATCTCAGCTGCTTTATCGTCTTTTTCCAAACCAAGTTCTTTTTTAATTATCTTCAATTGCTCACGCAGAAAAAATTCCCGCTGCTGTTTGGAAACTTTCTCTTCGATCTGTTTTTGAATATCTTCCTGCAATTGGGAAAGTTCGATCTCTTCTCTCAAAAGCACAAGCAATTTTTTACTGCGTTCAATAATATCAAAAGTTGCAAGCAGATCCTGAAGTTTCTTCTTATCAGAATTCAGCATGGAAGCAACGATATCGATAAGTAAAGCTGGATTATCATGTGATATTTGTGACATCACGATCTTCAATTGTTCCTGAAAAATTGGATTGGATTTCAATAGTTCTTTCAAAGATGACATAATGGATAAAGAATAAGCTTTCAATTCTGTTGTATTTTGTTTTATCCTGTCATAATGATATTTCACTTTCCAGCGTTGAACAGGCTTTTCCTGCATAACACGAAACTTTTCGAAGCGCTGCAATCCTTGAAGGAGAACTTGAATTCTTTCTGAGGAGTCATCGCTCATTTTGATTATTTTAGCAACAGTTCCGACCGAATAAAATTTTGAATTCTGGATATCCTTTCTGTCGATCTCCTGCAGAAGCACGATACCGATCAATCCATTTTCGTTATCATAGGCTTTTTGTAAAGCTTCTGCGATTTCATTCCCGTGAAAGGAAAGAGGGAGAGTAACGCCAGGAAAGATCGGTCTGGTGAAGGCTGGAAAAATATTCAATTGATCTGGCAAAATTTCCGATACTAAGACAAGATCGGATTTTTTATTTTTTCTGGGCATATTTCTCTCCTTATCTGGATTTTCTATTTATTCAAGTTTAATTATTTTGAAAAAATTGACAAAGAATATTTATTTTTTCAGGAAATCTATCCAATCTGAAAATCCTTTCATCGTCTTGGCACTCAATGTTATTATTTCCATTTTAGGATTAATATTTTTGATGTTCGAAATCAACTTATCCAGATCGAGGTCAAGATAGGGCAAAAGATCAATTTTGGAAATTACACAAAGTTGTGAATTACGAAAAGCTAATGGATATTTCAGAGGCTTGTCTTCGCCTTCGGTAACACTCAGGACAACCGCATTGACATGTGCTCCCACGTCAAATTCAGCGGGACAGACCAGATTTCCAATATTTTCCACAAAGATTATATCTGTATCTGTGATGTTCATTTCAGCGATAGCGGCTTTCACCCAGCTCGATTCCAGATGACAGTCTCCACCAAAAGGTCCGGTATTTATCTGATAAGTTTGGATGCCAGCATTAGCAATCCTTTCTGCGTCGAGCGTTGTCTGAATATCACCTTCGATCACGCAGATATTTTTTTCTAATTCGGCTGCTGTTTTCTCCATGATTGTTGTTTTACCTGACCCAGGAGAGCTCATCAAATTTATCAAACAGATGTTTTCTTTTGCCAATTCCTGTCGTAATTCTTTAGCAATATTGTCATTCATGTTCAAGATCTTTTTCATCACTTTTATTTCGCGCTTATCCATTTTTGCTCCTTTTTTGGTAACAAGGAATGCACAACTTCTTTCCTTGATAATGATATGTTCGGTTTTCTGTGACACTTTCTTTGCAATCATCACAAATCACAGTCTGGTAAAAACTGGCAAAATCAGGTTCGGATAATTGCACTTCCTTTCTCTCAAAAAGTTCTTCAAATTCAGAATCCAAAATGTATTTGATCGTTTCTTCGCGGGATAAATGATCCATCTCTTTCTTTTTTTCTGCTAAGCGATTGATCCGCACTGCTTTTTTATTTTGACGATCATAAAAAGTATAGACCATTTTACCATAATCTTTGAAGACCAAATTTCCTTTGCCGAAGGTGCAACCAGAAAGATATTGCACGGCATCTACTCCGCAGGCATCATTTTCTACAATTGCTACCAATTCTTCATCTTTGGGACGTTGCACATCCAAAAATTCCAAAGCAGCTAAAGTCATTTTGTATCCCATTGCCAAACCGGGACAGCTATGTCCATGAAATTTTACAGCATCCTTGTAGGGAATTTTTTCCATTAAACTATTCTCCTTTTAATACCATCATAATGCAATTTGACACAAATGTGAGCGGACTTTCAATGTCAATTTGTTTTGAAGAAAAATTCCTGATTTACACCAGTTCTTTGAAAGAAAAAGATGATATTATCAGAATCAGCAAATTAAATTGTTGTTATTATTAAAATTGGTTACAAATAACAATTGACATTTTCATACCTGATTAATTATCAAACATAATGTGAAATCGGAGGTGAAAGATGCGTTATTTATTTTTGATCGTTTTTCTTTTTTATCTGAATCTTTCTGCTGAAGTCGTTTCCTACACTGATTTACCAAAGAATATCCAGCACAGAGTCGTTCCTGACCTTGATGGAAAAGTTTTGATAGAAGATAACATTTTAGATCACAAAGATGTTCCTTCCCAAACACGAGAATTGCCGCAGGTAGCTACGGGCTGGCCTGTTAGTTACACAAACTCGAATTGTCATAACGGTTCGATCTACCTCGATATGGATAACGATGCTGAATCTGAAATTCTGTTCGGAGTGGGAACAAAGATCGCAGCTTTGAATCTGGATGGAAGTGCTGTTCCCGGCTGGCCTGTGCAGTTGAATTTCTATATCTGGAGCAGTCCCGCTGCCGGTGATATCGATGGTGATGGCGAAATGGAGATCGTTTGCACAAGCCGCAATAATACCAATGGCAATTCAGGTGAACTTTATGCTTTTGAATTGGACGGAACTGCGTGCGCCGGTTTTCCGGTCGTGCAGGCTGGTGGCGGCACAAACAATGTCTGTCTATATGATCTGGATGGTGATGATGATATGGAGATCCTGGTGAATGTGCGTAATCATCCCGAAGGCTGGCTTTACGTTTTCGATGGAGATGGTACAGTCTATCCCAATTTTCCGCAGGCTTTGGACTACATTCCCGGAGCAGGGATTTCCGCTGGTGATATCAATGGTGATAATATTCCGGAAATCGTGGCACTCAGCTATAACCAATTGCATGTTTTCGACCTGGATGGAAATTTGCTGGATGGCTTTCCGGTGGAAAATCCCGGTTACACCTATTCCTATTCTCAACCGATCCTCTTCGATCTGGATGGGAACGGGAATAATGATGTTATCTGGGGCGGTTGCAACGATGATGGTGGAGCTGTTTTTGCTGTTCATGAATTTGGAGCTTCTCTTCCCGGTTGGCCCGTAACGACCGATCACTGGATATTCGGAACGGTTTCTATCGCCGATGTCGATCAGGATGGCTCTTTTGATGTTGTCGTAGGGGATCAGGTTTCCTCGGGAACTCCCGCAAATCACATCTATGCCTGGGATAATTTTAGTAATCCACTTCCCGGTTTTCCTGCCGGACCGACCAACGCGATCTATTCACAAATCGGTATTGCCGATCTGGATGGTGATGAACAGGTTGAATTGATGATCGACGATAATGCTTTCGGTGCCGGCTATAACTGCTATAATCACGATGGAACGCAATG
>JAGYMQ010000028.1 GCA_018400535.1 Candidatus Cloacimonadota bacterium | reverse complement strand
AAGTTTCCAGCGGCGTTTATCTTTATCGAATGAACTGCAAAGATTACACTGAAACGAAAAAAATGCTGATGATGAAATAAAATTATCAGAAAAAGAACAATAAAGGCTGTGATTTTTATCGCAGCCTTTTTTTGTATCCTATTGATGATAAGTGTTAATTTAACAACAATTGTCAATTCACAATTTTGCGTAAAAAAAGTTATCAGAAAAAGTAAAATGTTTTTTTGCTTTACAAAATATTGATGAGATAACATTTTTAATAAAAAATCAATTTTGAGGTAATAATGACGAAGAGACATTTATCAGATGAGAAAGAACGAGAGATGAACAAAGAATTAGATGCTAGAATGAATGAAATTTCTCATCGTAATTTTCTCTCGCTATGTTTGGGCTTGACGATCTTATATTTTGCCTTCGTGATCGGTCATTTGTTTTTTTTCAAAACAAATATCAGCTCGCAGATGACCATCTATTCTGGCATCACGATGATCATCACATTCAGCCTTTTTCTCTTGCTCTATAAAAAAAAGATCGGTTTAAAAAGATCCGATTATGTTGGCTTTATCCTGATCATCCTGGTCCTATTTAATAGTATCATCTATATGAATCTCACCCATGACCCCTTAAAACTCGTTAACGTTTTATTATTGCTATTGGCTACAGGATTCTTTTTCCTCACCTTCAAAACCTATATTCTTTCCACATTTCTAATTTTAGCGATAACTCTAATAGATTTGGCAAGCTATGATTTTGTGAATGATTGGAACACAATCATGGCTTCAATCGTAATCACATTTTACATCTCGTTTTTCGTCAATTACCTGAGAATTAGTTCTGTTAGAAAATTCGAACTACTTTATCTCGATTCCAAGTATAATCAAAAGGTCTTACAAAAAACTCTGGATGAACTGAAAAAAGCAAAAGAAAAAGCAGAATTGATCAACCGCGTTGTGCCCAGTGCAGTGTTTTTGGTAGATAAAAAATGCCATGTGATCAGTTGGAATAACAAAGCAGAACAGATCACCGGCTATTCCAAAGAAGAAATAGTGGGACAGAAATGCACTAAATTTGCCGATGAACCTTGTGCTTGCGGTTGTGATCTATTAGAAAAAAATGCCCAATATCCGATCACAGGAGCCGAATGCACAATCAAAACAAAAAAAGGAGAAAAACGAATAATTTCCAAAAATGCAGATATCCTGAAAGATGAAAAAGGTGAAATTATCGGAGCGATCGAAAGTTTCGAAGATATCACCGAAAAAACTCATGCTGAACAAACTTTGCGAGAAAGTGAAAAAAGATTTAAAGATGTTTCTTTGAGCATTGCTGATTGGATCTGGGAAGTTGACATCAATAACCGCTATATTTATTGTTCTGAACAAGTTACAAATATTCTGGGATATCGTGTGCAGGAAATGATCGGAGAGAAACCTTTTGGCTTTGCGCCAGAAGAAGATCGACAAGAAATCAAAAAAATATATGAAAGGATCTGGAGATCGAAAGAATCGTTCAAAGATCTGGAAAATACAAAAGTTAGAAAAAATGGCGAGGTCGTCTATCTCTCGACAAGTGGCGTGCCTGTTTATAATCAAAAAAATGAGTTAATCGGTTATCGTGGTGTGGATAAAAATATAACTGAGCAAAAAAAGATCGAAGAGCTGAAAGCAAATTTAATCCAAAAATTGGAAGCAGTAAACTCTGAACTCAAAGAATTTGCCTACGTAGTTTCCCACGATCTGAAAGCACCCTTGCGCGGAGTTTTCACGCTTGCCACCTGGATCAAAGAAGATTATGCTGATAAATTTGACAAAAAAGGTCTGGAAGAAATGGACTTATTGATGAACCGCGTCAAACGAATGGATCAATTGATCGACGGCATTCTGCAATATTCACGAATTGGCAGGACAGAAGAAGAAAAAGTCGAAATCGATCTCAATCAAGAAATTCCACAGATCATTAATTCTCTGAATATTCCCTCCCACATCGAAGTCGAGATCGATACAACTCTTCCAATCTTAGAGATCGCCAGAACGAGATTGAATCAGATCTTCCAGAATTTATTGAGTAACGCGATCAATTATAATGACAAGAAAAAAGGAATGATCAAAATCGGTTGTTATGAATCTGATGATAGCTGGAAATTTTATATCAAAGATAATGGTCCTGGAATTCAAAAAAAATATTTTAAGAGGATCTTTCAAATTTTCCAAACTCTACAATCCAAAGATAAAAAGGAAAGCACGGGTATCGGATTGACCACGATCAAAAAGATCATTGAAATGTATAATGGTAAGATCTGGTTGGATTCGAAAGTAGGAGAAGGGACAACGTTTTATTTCACATTGCCGAAAGTTATAAAAAAGGAAAAATGATGAACGAAGAAAAATATATTCTGGTGATCGATGATGATAAGATCGATTCAATGACGATCAAGCGAGCTTTCAAAGATAATGATATTCCGCATAAATTGATCTTCAAACAAAATGGCGAAGAAGCGATCGATTTTCTGGAAGAAAACATCAATGATAAACCATTTTTGATTATTTTAGATCTGAATATGCCAAAAATGAACGGTTTAGAATTTTTGAAAATTATCAGAGAAAAAAAAGAGCTGAAAATCATTCCAGTAGTAGTTCTAACCACATCTCGTTCGGAGAAAGATAAGCTGGAATCTTATAAATTGGGCATTTCCAGTTATATTATCAAATCTGTGGATTACCACGATTTCGTCAAAGTTATTGGCAAATTCAAAGCCTATATGGAAATCAATGAATTCCCCGAATAAAGCTGAACAATGAATAATCTCGTCGATTCATTTCTGGAAAATATCAAAACGATCTTTGTCCCGATCGGAAATTGGATCATATCACATCCACTTTATGCTCTCATCATTTTGCTGATTTTTCTGCTGATCGAGATCATCATTCTTTTGTTCCAAAAAAGTCAATTACATCGAGAGATTGAACGAGTGTCGATTATTGAAGAAAGAAAATTGCAACATAAATTCGATAAACTGATCAAAGATAATCAATATTTGAAAAGAAAACTGAAAAAATTGGAAGTTTTACCTCAAGAATTAGATACTTTACAAAAAAAAAATGAACAACAAAAAATCGAATTGAAAAAATTACAACAATTAAAAAAAGCTATTGAAACAATGAACCTCGGCGTCAGTGTGACCGATACGGACGGAAATATCCGTTATTTGAACAAAACCTTCGCCGTAATGCACGGCTATGACAATGAAGAGCTTATCAATTCCAATATGAAATTGCTGATCCCAGATGTTCTAGGAGAAGTGAATACGCTGGAAAATATCGAAAATTGGCAAGATAAAGCAGTCACCAAGTTTCATCAAAAAAAAGATGAAAGTCTGATCACTGTGCAGACGATCTCTACATTGGTCGCAGATGAAAACAACGATCCACAGGCAATTGTTTCTTCCACCGAAGATATTACAGTAAAAACAAGATCTGAAAAAGCTTTGCGAAAAAGTGAAGAAAATTTTCGACGGATATTTCAAAATATTCAAGACATTTACTATGAGGTGGATATCGACGGCAAGATCAAAGAGATCAGCTCTTCAGTAAAACACCTGACCGGAAAAGAAAGAAAAGAAATGTTGGGACAAAGAATGACAGAACTTTACAGTGATGATTCACAAAGAGATGCTTTCATCAGCGCTCTCAAAAAAGATATTCGTGTTAATGATTTTGAGATAAATTTGAAAGGAAAAAATAATGAAATCATTCCCTGCACGATAACTGCAAAATTGATGTTGGAAGATGGAATTCCTTCACGCATCATCGGCTCGATTAGAAATATCACAGAACGAAAAAAGGCAGAACAGAAAACTTTGAAAACGCTCAGAGAATTACAGATCGCCAACAAAGAGCTGACCGATTTTGCTTATATCACTTCCCACGATCTGAAAGCTCCCTTACGTGCGATAAACACAATTGCAAATTGGGTAATGATGGATAACAAAGATAAATTTGATGATGACACTCAAGAGCAGATGGAACTATTGATCGGAAGAGTGGGAAGAATGCACAAACTAATTGAAGGCATTTATGAATTTACCAATATCAATAATTATCAAGCACAGATCGAAAATATTGATGTGGAAAAAATGCTTCAAAAAATCATCGAAGAACAGAAAAATCCCAATAATTACAAAATCGAACTAAAAGGCGATTTTCCTTTCTTGACCTTTGAAAAAATCCGCTTGCAACAACTTTTTGAAAATCTGATAAATAATGCCGTAAAATTTATGGATAAGAATGATGGAAAGATCATCATCGAAACAAAATCTGATGAGGAATTCCGCTATTTCTTCGTAACTGATAATGGGCCTGGCATCGAAAAGAAGTATTATAAAAAAGTTTTCCAAATGTTTCAAACTCTGCAAGCACGAGACGAAATGGAATCCACCGGCATCGGTTTGCCAATCGTGAAAAAGATCGTGGAAAAATATAAAGGCAAAATCGAACTTGATTCTGAACCAGGTAAATTCACTTCGATCAAAATTTCTTTGCCACGTAATTTGGAGCAAAAAAATGTCTGATTCAATAAAAATCCTTTTGGTGGAAGATGATATTATCGACAAAATGGCATTCGAACGTTTAGTCAAAAATCAAAAATTTGATTATAATTACAAAATCGCCAGCTCTGTCCAAGAAGCAAAAAAAGTTCTGAATGATGATGATTTTGACGTCGTTGTCCTTGATTATGATCTTGGAGACGGCACAGCTTTTGAATTAATTGATGATATTGGTGATACACCTTTTATTTTCAGCACCGGAATGGGTGAAGTGGAAATTGCTGTGAAAGCTTTACAATCTGGAGCTTTTCATTATCTGGTAAAAGATCAATCGCGCAATTACTTGCGAACTCTTCCCAATACTATCGATCGCGCTATCGAGATGCAAAAAATGCGAATCGAACGAGAAAGAGCAAGCAAAGCATTGATCGCCAGCGAAAATCGATATCGTTCATTACAAGCAAATCTTCCAGTTGGGATCTATCGCTCAAATGCAAAAGGTGAACTGCTTTTTGCCAATCCGGCAATGGTGAAGATATTGGGCTATGATTCTCTGAATGAGCTGATGAGTAAACCATTTACAAACACTTATGCCAATTCAGAAGACCGTAAAAAATTCATTGAGCAAATATCCAAAGAAAACTCCCTGCGTGGATTTGAATTGGAACTTGTGCGAAAAGATGGTTCGACGATATGGGGAAGTCTGAACGTTACTGCGATAAAAGATGAAAACGATTTGACCTATTTTGATGGTGTGGTCGAAGATATCACAAAAAGAAAACAAGCTGAAGAAGCTTTGCTCAAAAGAGACCGAATCTTGCAAGCCCTGGCCGAAGCTTCAAAACTTTTTTTGACCAAAACCAAATGGGAAGAAGATATCAATGCGATCTTGAAAAATTTTGTGGTCGCTCTAAAGATCAGCAGAATCTATATTTTTCAAAATAATGTGGATGATGACGGTGAACTTCTGATGAACTTACGCTATGGTTGGTCTTCCTCGCAAAAAAGAAGATTCAAAAATCTATTTTCCAGAATGCAGGAATTATCTTATCGCGAACTCGGATTCAAGAACTGGATGAAAAAAATCGAACAAGGAAAACCAGTGCATGGTATTGTTTCTGAACTAAAAGAAGAAGCCAAATTTTTGCAATTACAACAGATAAAATCAATTTTGATCATTCCGATTTTTGTAGAAAAAACTTTCTGGGGTTTTATCGGTTTTGACGATAAAAAAGAAGAACATCGCTGGACTGAACTGGAAGTGGAAACATTGAGTATGCTCGGTGATATTATGGGTGCTGCCATCAAAAGAACGAACGACCAGAAAAAACTAAATGATATGTATAATTCTCTTTTAGATGAATTGGATATCGCTTCTTCCGTGCAACAATATCTTTTGCCAAATTGGCTGAAGATCGAACAATCTATGCTTTTCACTTCCACCTACAAACCTTCACACAAGATCGGTGGAGACCTTTTTGATTTCATCAAAATTTCGGAAAAAAGGTATATCAGCTATGTGGGAGATGTTTCAGGTCACGGCGTGCAGGCAGCGCTCATCATGACCGCTGTGAAATCGATCATTAATATGCTCATCAATACGGAAAAGGAAGAATTGCAACCCTATTATGTTATCGATCGCCTGAATAAAATCCTCACCAGAGAACTTTTTCACAATAATTATCTCACGCTTCTATTTTGTCTGATCGATGTCGAAAATGAGGAGATCACTTGTTTTAATGCAGGACATCCGCCACTCATCGAATTTGATCTCAAATCCAAAAGATCAAAAATACTGGGCGAAAAGGGTTCGATCCCCATCGGCTGGAAACAAAATTTTGTTTATGATGAAAAAGATCAAAGCGTTCATAAGTTTGAAGAGAATAAATTATTCCTTTTATTCACAGACGGCATCTTCGAATGTGAGAATCCTCAAGGCGATCAATTGGGAATATCTGGATTGATCGAATTCATCGAGGAAGAAACAAATTTCTCACACTCCATTGTGCTTCCTCACATTTTCAAACAAAGACTCAGCGATCTGGATTATGATATCACGATGGATGATTTCACGCTGATTGCTTTTCGCAAAATCCAAGATCAGCCTTACAGAAAAATTTATTATCTCCAATCTCTTTTGGAAAATACCGGACCAGTAGGAGAAGAATGTGCTGAAAGTATCAGAAAGATCAAGGATGACAGCAAACTCGCGATCAAAGTGGAAATCGTGATCAATGAATTTTTGAATAATATCATGGAACACGGTCTTCGTTTGAAAAAAGAAACGATCATTGCTATGGAGCTCACGATAGAAGAAGAGATCATTCTAAGATTTTGGGATAAGGGAATTAATTGGGACTTGCCAGAAAAAGTTAAACAAGATGACATGATCAATCCTCGAAAATTTCGCGGGCTTGGAATGCAGATCATCTATTCTCAAGCGAAAAAGATCATCAAAAATCGCTATGATGAGATCAATGAAACCGTCATTATTATTTGAAGGTGAAAAATCATGAAAAAACTTAATTCCAAACAGATCATCAGAAGATTCGCTTTTGATGAATGGGGCGGCACCGAAACGGTTGTCTGGAACACAGCACAAAAACTGATAGAAACAGGCAACAAAACAGAAATTCTGGCGACAAAAGCACTTTGTTCAAAAGCAAAAGAAACCGTCCAAAATGTTCCCATTAAAAGATTTGATTATTTTTATCCCTATCTAAATTTGAAAAATGAAAATTATCAAATCCTGGATAAAAAAGGCGGAAATCCCTATTCCTATCAACTTTATAAATATCTCTTGCAAAATTCTGATCCTGATATTTTGCACTGTCACACAATGCAGCGCATCGCCAATCTGGTGCGATTAGTAGCAAAAAAACGAAATATTCCCTATGTCATTTCCTTTCACGGTGGATTTTTTCAAGTCCCAAAATCGGAAATTAAATCTATGATGAAACCCCTGGAAAAAACCTTTAACTACGGAAAATTTCTCGATATTTTTTTGGGAAACAAACGTTTTCTGCAGGACGCTGACGGCATTATTTGTGTGGGTTATGAAGAATATCTCGCTACAAAAGAAAAATTTCCAGATAAGATCAGCACGTATTTGCCAAACGGTGTGGATCTGGGAAAATTTCAGATTAAAAACGCGAATGATTTCCGAAAGAAGTATGATATTCCAACCAAAACAAAATTGATCTTGTGCGTCAGCAGAATTGATTATCAAAAAAATCAGCTCAAATTGATCGAATTAACAAAAACCTTGTTGCAAAAAAAATATAATGTTCATCTACTTTTGATCGGACCTGTAACTTCCCAAAATTATTTCACAAAAATTCAGCAAAAAATAGCAGAATATAATATAGAAAGAAACGTCACAGTGATCAAGGGATTACCTTCTGATGATCCAGACTTGATAAATGCCTACCGCACCGCAGATTGTTTCATCTTGCCATCTGCTCATGAACCTTTTGGAATCGTTGTTCTGGAAGCCTGGGCTTCAAAAATTCCAGTCATAGCTCATAAAGTGGGCGGCTTGAAAAATTTGATCAAAGATAATGAAACTGGCTTATTTTTCCACAATAATTCTCTTGAAGAATTAATCGCAAAATTTGAAAATCTGCCAGCTTTCTCAGAGAAATTGACAGAAAAAGCCTATCTTGAAGTGAAAGAAAAATATTCCTGGGATAAGATCACTGAGAAACTGCTTGCTTTTTATCAGAAAGTAATAACGGAAAAAACGAGGTGATGAATGAAAAAATTATTGTATATTGATCTTCCTTTTCAAGGCGAAAAAGGCGGAGATAAAAATCGCAGTAAATTCATTTTGGAAGCCTTGACCGCCAGATATAATGCCGATCTGCTTTTGATCAAAAATCACAAAGATACAAAAAAGATCAAAAAACATAGCGGCCAAAATAAGCTTTTTGAATTGAAAACGACAAAATCAAAATTTTTTGCGCCCGACTCGATTTTCCATTTTACCAAAGATCAATTAGCCTATTTCAAAAAGATCTGCCAAGAGAATCAATATGACTATATTTTTATCCGTTTTGCTTCACCGGCGAAACTGGCAGAAATTGCTGAAGTCGTTCTTCCTGAAACAAAAATAATTTTCGATATTGATATGGTTTTTTCTCGGCTCGCGCAATTATCCTGGCAGAAAAGACCAACATTCAAAAATCGCTATTTCTTTTTCGAGCAAAAAAAACTGGAAAAATTTGAAAATAAATTGTTCAATAAATCCTATCTTTTCCTTTTCACAAACTATCTGGAAAGGAATTTGGTTGTGGAAAAATTTGTGAAAAATAAAACAAGTGGCAGCTTCAAAACCTTGCCGAACGTAATGAAAAAAAATGATCATCCTCTTCCAGAAAAAAAAGAAAATTGCATTCTGTTTTTTGGCTCGCTGAATTCAGCAGCAAATCTGGACGCCTTTGATTTTATCTGTGATGATATCTATCCGCTCATCCAAAAAAAATTGAAAGATAAAAAGATCAGATTGCGGATCGTTGGCAAAAATAAAACAAAACGAATTGTTAGAAAAAGCGCTGCATTCCCCCAAATCGAATTGATCGGCGAAGTGCAAGATATTGATGCAGAAATTGGAAGATCACTTTTTGTGCTTTTGCCGATCCGCATTGCTTCTGGCACGCGCACGCGCATTTTGGAAGCAGCAAATATGCAGACAGCAGTCATTTCCACAACGATCGGAGCTGAAGGATTTGAATTCTCTGAAAAAGAAATTATCATTCGAGATAGTTCGGATGAACTGGCGCAAGCAGTTTTGCAGCTGTTAGAAGATCCTGACAAGATCGGCAAATTGGGAAAAAATATCCAAAAAAAATGTGAACAACTATATCTCGATACAATTGTGGAAAAAAATCTGATTCAACATATTAAAGAATTTGGAAACTAATTTTGGAGAGAATATGCATATTTTATGGATAAATGAAGTTGCAGACTTCACTGGCGGCTGTGAGCGCTATATCGCTGATACTGTGCGATTATTAAAAAAATATTACAAAACGGAAGCAACGCTCTTGTATGGCGTGGAAGGTTGGACTGAAACCAAATTCCTGAAAATCTTCGATCACGCCTTTCCCATCGTAAAATTGCAGCGACAGATCCAGGAAATAAATCCAGATATTATTTACGTTCATCGCCTTTCTGAGCTGACAAATTACGAAATTCTGGCGAAAAACAAAAAACCGGTCATCCGTTTTTTTCACGATCACAAATTGTTTTGTCTGCGTGAACACAAATATACTGCGATTGGAAACAAAACCTGCACCAAACCGATTGGATTGCATTGCTATCTAAAACTCGGTTTTATCAAACGGAAACTAACATTTCCCTACATAAAATTTTCATCCTTACCAAAATTTAAATATGAACAGAAATTGAATAAAAAGTTAGATAGCTTCGTTGTTGCTTCTGATTATATGAAAGATCATCTTCTTGCTCACAAATTTCCAGCAGAAAAAATTAATGTTATCCCACTATTTTCTACTTCTGAAGCCAAAGAAATTTCTACAAAAAAGGATATTCTGCTTTTCGTGGGACAAATCGTTCGCGGAAAAGGAATTGATACTTTATTGCAGGCGATGAAGCTGGCTAAAACTGATAAAAAATTATTAATTTGCGGTTCTGGAAAACAAGAAACTGAATTTCAAGATCTAACAAAAAAATTGGGTATCGAAGAAAAAGTGAACTGGCTGGGAAAAGTGAAACGCAAAGAATTGGATTCCTACTATCGCAATGCACTTTGTCTGCTTATGCCCAGCCGCGTGCCAGAAACTTTTGGCCTGACAGGTTTAGAAGCAATGAGTTATGGAACTCCAGTGATCGCCAGTAATGTTGGCGGAATTGGACAATGGCTCAAAGATGGAGAAAACGGTTTCCTCGTTCCACCGAATGATCCTCAAACCCTCGCAAAAAAACTTGAGCAATTTTTATCTGACCAGAAAGAACAGAAAAGAATGCAGCAAGAAGCGATCAAAGCATTTTCAGAAAAATTTCGCTCAGAATTTCATATCGAAAAATTGTATCAACTTTTTATAAAATTAATTGCAGGAGGAAAAAATGAACACTGATAATTGGGGAAAATTTACCGTTCGCGGCTCGGAAAAAGTGGAAAAACTGATCCGAAAAATGATCTCTGAAATTGCTGAGATCTGCCAGAATTATCTGGAAAAAGAGAATTACGATGCACTTGTCTTGATCGGCGGTTATGGTCGCAGTGAAGGTGGAGTTGTCATTACAGAAAATAAAGAAAAGCCGCATAACAATTTTGATTTTGTGCTCCTCACAAAAAATCTGAATGAAAGACAAAATGCTGAAACCAAGAAAAATTTGATGAAAGAACTTCAGCCCGTGATCAAAAAGATCGGAATCGGAATCGATCTCAGCGTTCTATCAGCGCAAAAATTGAAAACGGCTTCCTGTCGCATCATCTGGTATGATATGCGCTTTGGACACAAGACAATTTTAGGCGATCCAGATTTTGTTCCCTCTTTGAAAAAATTCACGGTTGAACGCATTCCAGATTGGGATGCACGAAATTTAATGGTCAATCGCGGCACGCTGATGATAATCAATGATCTGCTTCTGCAAAAAGAACAATTGGACGAGAAATTCAAGAAATTGATCGTGAAGCATATTGTTAAAGCAATCATCGGTTATGGCGACACGCTGCTCTATTTTCTGCATGATTATAATTGGAGTTATCTGGAAAAGCAGAAAAGAATGCGCAAGAATCAGCGAGTTGAAGCAGATTTCAAAAAGATCTATGATGAAGCGATGAATTTTCGTTTCCAACCTGATTATAACAAATTTCTGCAAAAAGACTTTTTAAATTGGATGGATGAACTGCGCACTCATTTCGAAAAAATATTTTTGTTTTGTGAAGCACGTCGCCTTCATCGACCAGATTTGAATTGGAAAAATTATGCTGAATCTGCTTTCAAATTTGCTTTGACAGAAGAAATTACTAAATTCAAACCTTTTGCCAAGAAAATCCTGAACTTACTAAGGAATCAGACTTATCCCCAAAAAAGTTCTCTTGTTGCAAAACTTGGTTTCAAAACACTCGGTATGGCAGGAATTTTGCCGATCCTTTTCCCACTTTTTGCTTACCATTTAAAAGAACGATCCTATCTGGAACTGGCAGCAGGGATCCTTTCCAGTTCCAGTAAAAATTTTCCTGAACTACGCGAAGCATATTTGCGGCAATGGGGAAAAACGGGTGATGTAAATTTTGATAATATGTTAAAAAAATATGAGATCTCATTAGAGCGATGAATTGGAGAAAAAATGATCTGTTTGACAGGTGATATTCATCATGCTAGTTTGAAAACTGGTAATCAGCAGCACTGCGATATTTCAGAAATTCAAGTTGCACAAAAATATACAAAGATGCTGGAAGAAGCTGGCGTGAAAGTCACATATTTTATTACAGGAAAAGCTTTTGCTGAAGAATGGAACGATCTGCAACCGATCTGCGAAAGTGAAAACGTAGAATTGGGCGGACACACCTATTACTGCTTTGTTCCAGAGCTTTGGCATCGTGTTTCCAAAAAAATTTTTCGCAGCTATAATGGACCACGCTGGTATCAAAAAATGGATGTCCAGAAAACAATTAGTATCATCAAAGAAAAAACTGGAAAAAAAATTAAATTCTGGCGCAATCATATGTATATGCACGGCAGATGGACAGAAGAAGTGCTGGCCGAAGCTGGCATCAAGATCTGTTCTGACGGAGTTCAAAAAAATTCAAATGGCTTGATCTATCATCCAGCTGGAATTTATAATTTTCCGCTTAATATCATTCCTGATCACGAACATCTCATTCATGCTGAACGCACGCCGGAATGGATCGCTGCCTGGCAAAAAAGATATAATTGGAGCGATGATTTTGGGCCAAATTCTTATTACGTGGAAGAATGGACGGAACTGGTTTTAGAAGGTTTGCGTAAAAATGAAGAAGATGGCAGAATATCCAATATGATCATTCACCCGATCACGCTTTATCTTTGTGATAAATTAAAATCTTTCCGAAAAATTCTGGATTTTCTCGCCGCTCATAAAAACGTGCATTATAGCAAGATCTATGAAGATCAAATTCGAAAGGAAGAAAAATAATGAATTCCCAACCAAAAGTCTCTGTCATTATGCGCTGCAAAAATTCTGACTGGGTGATCGCACAAGCGCTCGCCGGTTTATTTTCTCAGACTTTCACTGATTTTGAACTTATTGTCGTAGATTCGGGTTCGACAGATCGAACATTGGAGATCGTGAAACAATATCCCTGCCACTTGATCGAGATCGAACCGACACAATATTATCCGGGCGCTGTTTTAAATATGGCGATCAAAGAAGCAAAATCAGACCTGATCGTTTTCCAGAATTCGGATGGAGTTCCCCTCTGCCAGCACACTTTGCAAAGATTGGTCGCAGCCTTCGAAGATGACAATGTTCACGCTGCGCTCACCAGACAATTACCTCGCCCGGAAGCAGAAACATGGGTAAAAAAAGATTATGAGATCAGTTTCCCTGACAAAGAGAAAACTCCAAAATGGATCAGACTTTCCTTGCCGATGGCAGCAATCAGAAAATCAGTTTGGGAAAAACACCATTTTTACACAGATGCCTGGGCTTCTGAAGACACGGAATGGGGTGAATGGGCAATAAAAAATGGATATAATATTAAATATGTGAAAGATGCCATCATTATGCATTCTCACAATTATTCTTTAAAACAAATTTATGGAAGAAAATTCGTCGAAGGCGAAGCAGATGCTTTCATTTACAAGCAAAAACCTTCAGTTCCTGCTGCTTTCAGCAAATTTTTCAAAGCAACGATCAAAGACTTTTTAGTTTATTTTAAAGCTTTGGATTTTGCTGGAATGCCATCGATAATTCTGCGAAATTTTGTGTATCAATGGGCGCATTGGAAAGGTCTGGAAATGGGAAACGAACGACGTAAAACGGGTGATAAAGACACATCAAAAGGTCAAGTGAACGTTCTTTCTCGCTATGAAAAATGAGAGGTAAAAAAGTGTCAAAAATATTTATGAGTGCAATGGCATACGATCGGGGAGAAAGCGGCATCTCAGATTATATGAACAATGTCGTTCTGGAATTGGCAAAAAAGAATGAGATTGATGTTTTACTTTTAAAAAGCGATATGAAAAAATTTCCAAAAGCAAAGAATATCAATCTGTTCTCCGTTTCTGATAATCTGGCGAAACCATTGATCAACATGTTCTGGCATCTTTTTATTCTACCTTTTATCCTGAATTTTAAAAAATATGATCTTGCCTTTTTACCAGCTGGTAATCGTCGGCTCTTCTGTTATTACCCGATTTTTACAATTGTGACTTTTCACGATCTATCCCAATTTCATATCAAAGCAAAATATGATAAATTCAGAATGTTCTATATTCGTCATATTATTCCATTTTTTTTGCAAAGAGTTCACAAGATAATCGCTGTGAGCGAAGCGACAAAACAAGATATCATAAAATTTTATGGAATTGATGCGCAAAAGATCGCTGTTGCATATAACGGTTTTGATCCCAAAAAATTTAATTCAGAACCTGCTCCAGAATCCAGAAAAAATATTTTGGCTTCAGAAAAAAATTATCTGCTTTATGTTTCGCGCATCGAGCATCCGGGTAAAAATCATTTGAATTTGATCAAAGCTTATGAACAATTGCCAGCTTCACTCCAAGAAAAATATGATCTGGTTTGCGCTGGCGGATTTAAAGAAAAAAGTGAAGTCGTGCGAGAATATGCTGAAAGGTCAAAATTGAAAAACAATATCAAATTAACAGGTTTTTTCCCTGCCGAAAATATCACTTCTCTTTATAAAAATGCATCGCTTTTTGTTTTCCCATCTCTTTACGAAGGCTTCGGTATTCCGCTGATCGAAGCGATGGCCTGCAAAATTCCTGTTGTTTGTTCAGATCGTGGTCCTCTGCCAGAAGTTGCCGGTGATGCTGCTTTACTTTTTGATCCAGAAAATCCGCAATCTATCAAAGAAAAAATGCAATTAGTTCTGGAAAATGATGCTCTGCGAAAAGAACTGGTTGACAAAGGAAGTGAACGCATAAAAAAATTCAGTTGGTCTCTTCACGCTGAAAAAATTATGAGATTATATAGAGAATTTAATGAGAAAGATAAATATATTTGAGATAGAAATTGCCAATATCACTATGCAGCAAGCACTCAAATCTATTGCAGATAAGATTGCAATGAAAGAGAAAAGTGCCATGTATTTTGTCAATGCAGACTGTTTGAACAAAGCCTGGCAAAATGAACAATATCAGAAGATTCTTCAATCTACTGATCTTATTTTCGCCGATGGCAGCGGAATTCGTTATGCAGCCAGGATATTGCAAAAGACAATTATTGATAATGTAAATGGAACAGACATGCTGCCGCTATTGTGCAAGCAAGCAGCAGAAAAAAGGCATTCACTTTTTCTTTTGGGGGCAAAACCCGGAATTGCTAAAAAGATGAAAGAAAATTTGCAAATGAAATATCCTGATTTAAAGATTTTGGGAACACAACACGGATATTTTGATCGCGAAAAAGAAAATGAAAAGATCATCAAAAAGATCAATTCGCTGCAACCAGATATTTTATTGGTCGCTTTTGGTGCACCAGCTCAGGAAAAATGGATCGCCCAAAATTTCTCAAGATTAAATCCTTTCGTGATGATGGGCGTCGGCGGTCTTTTTGACTTTTATTCTGGCAACATTCCCCGTGCTCCACTGTGGATGAGAAAAGCTGGTATTGAGTGGATCTTTCGACTTTTGCAGGAACCAAAGAGAATGTGGAAAAGATATATTCTGGGAAATCCATTATTTCTTTTACGGATATTTTATTGGAAAAAAATGAAGAGGAAAAAATGACTCACGATCCAAAAGAGCGAGAAGAATTTTTTAAGAAATTTGAACAGAAGAATATTAACAAAAAAAAATCTCATCATTCCCGCAAAATCTGGCTATATCAAGCAACGATCAGCGCTACATACAAGATCAAAAGAATTTTTGACATTATTCTATCGTTACTTTTTCTCATCATCTTTTCTCCGATCTTCATATTTACAGCGCTGGCGATCATTATCGAAGATCCAGGACCTGTTTTTTATTCTCAAAAAAGAGTGGGAAAAGACGGACAGCATTTTGACTTCTACAAATTCCGGTCAATGGTAGTGAATGCTGATGAGCTGAAAGATAAACTTTTAGATCAAAATGAATCGGGTGGCGTGATCTTCAAAATGAAAAAAGACCCTCGCATCACAAAAATTGGTAGTTTCATTCGTCGTTTCAGTATCGATGAGCTACCACAATTATTTAATGTTCTCAAAGGTGATATGAGCTTGGTCGGACCGCGTCCGCCATTACCTCGCGAAGTAGCAGAATACACTTTGGATGACAGAAAAAGATTGCACGTGATCCCTGGCATAACTTGTATCTGGCAAGTGAGTGGTAGAAGCGAAATTCCCTTTGACCAACAAGTAAAGATGGATATGGCTTATATCGAAGAAAGTAGAAATTTTTTTAATGATATAAAGTTACTGTTGAGAACCGTGAAAGCAGTTCTCAGTGGTAGTGGCGCTTATTAAGAAAGGAGGAAAAATGAGTATTGAATTAGAAAAAGAAGGCAAGATCGGTTTGCTGAAAGTGAGCGGAAGATTGGATGCCGCCAACGCCAAAGAGATGAAAAATCAATTTCGTTCCTATCTGGGTTCACACAAATATTTTGTGATGGATTGCTCGGAACTTAATTTCATCGACAGCACCGGGTTAGGATCGATCATCAGTGCGTTGAAAAGCGCAACAGAAATCGGTGGTGATATTTATATCGCAGCATTGCAGGATAAACCGCGTATGCTTTTTGAGATCACACGTGCCTACAAGATTTTTGAAGTTTTTGATGATGTGGAGACGGCAATGAAAGCTTTGGAACAAGAAATGGCTTAATAATGGAAAATTGATGAAATGCCTGATCTATTGTTCAAAAGATTCTTCTAGATGGCTGAAGAAATTCTTTCCGGACATTCATCCTCTGATCTTGAATATTCTCAATAAACCGTTATTAGAATATTTCATTGATTTTTGTGTTTTGCAGAATATCAAAGATATCCGCGTGATCAAGAATGATCCGAACAACCTTCTGGAAGATTATTTCAAAGATGGAACGCAATGGGGCGTCAATATTTCCTATTCCTTAGCAAAGGAAAATGATGAACCCAAAAAATTGATCCAGAAAAATGCCTCATTTTGCAAAAACAATGATATTATTCTATTTTATGGATTTTTTTTCCTGAAATATGAAAAAGGCAAAGTTCCCAAACTCGATATTTCGCGCTTTCAAAACATGATGATCAACGCAGGAAATAATTCGATCAATATAATCGCCGATGTGAAAGATGTTTTTGCCATTGATTTTTCCAGACAGAATATTGTGGAATATCATGAAATTTCTATCGCAAAATTGGAAAGTATCGAAGATTATTGGAATATCAATATGGATATTCTGAAAAATTCCGCAGAAGACTATTATCTTCCAGGATACAATAATCAGAAAGATGAATATCTAGGGAAAAATATCGTCTTCAACCCCCATACTGTTGAATTTCAAAAACCTTTGATGATCGGAGACAATGTTCAGATCAAAGATAATTGCCAGATCGGAGAATGTTCTATTATCGGAAATAATGTCATCATTGATTCTGCTTCTCAAATCGAAAAAAGCATAATTTATGAGCAATCTTACATTGGCTCTGATCTGGAGATCAAAAATAAGATCGTTTATCGTGATTTTTTGATCGACCCGATCTCGGGCAGCATGATGCAGATCGTTGATGAATATTTCGTTGCTGGCATCGAAAAAAATATTTTGAAAAGCTCATTACAAAAATTACGACATCGCCTTGTTGCACTATTGCTCTTGGTTTTCGGAGTCTTGCCATTTTTCATTGGAAGTTGCATTCAAATATTTTCCAATATAAAATGGGAGAAAAAGAAATTTTTCATCTCCCCAAAATTACAAGTTCATAGTTTGCCAACTTTTCTGATCTCGGGCTCAAATTTTTCTTCCAGATTTTTCATTCGGTTTATGCTGGATAAATATCCTCTGCTTTTTGCTGTTTTGAGTGGAAAACTCTTTTTGATCGGAAATCAGCTGTTGCCAAAAAATAATTTGAATGCAAAATTGATTCCCAAGATGAAATCTTATCAACCAGCATTATTTAGCTATTCTGAAATGCTATTGACAAATTTTGATGATCCTGAATTTCTGATGCATGAAATGTATTATTCCCACAACAAAAATTTCAGTTTTCAATTCGCAATATTCTTTAAAACATTGATCAACCGCTTCTTCAACGCAGAAAATTATCTGCAGAAATTCTTGAATAACAAGAGTATGGAAAAATAATTTATGCAAGACATCCAACACTCTGAAAACGAAACAAACGATCTGCTCAAATTTGATAAACGCATTCTTTTCATCACGCTCAAAAGAAAGATCATTTACGTCTTTATCATAGCTTTCATCACAACTCTGCTGGCAGGCTTGATCGCCAAATTCTCGATCGATGACGTTTGGAAATCGCAAACTGTGCTTATTCGTCATAAAAAAAATCTTTCCGTGAAAAGCGATGTTCCCTATCTTTATCAGGAAATGGATTATGACACGATCTTGCAAACGATCAAAATGCGCAATAATCTGCAAAAAGTAATCGATAGTCTAAAACTCGATACCACTCCCGAAAGATTTTATGGTGCGATCGATGTGAGCCGTGGAAATCGTTCCAATTTGATAAATATCCGCACGATCAACCAAAATAGAAAGACTGCCGTACAGATCACAAATCTGCTCGCAGAAGTCTTTATCGAAAGCTATGTGGAAATCCTAAATTCTTCTTCACAAAAGGTTTATGACTATTATTTGCAACAAAGAGGAATCTATGAATCGAGGTTGCAGGCAATTGAAGATAGTTTGCAAAATTTCAGAGAAAAGCACAAGATCCTTTCCCTGGAACAGGAAACTCAAAATAAATATGACAACTTAAAAGAGCTTGAACTGGAATTAATGAATGCTCAGATGCAGCTTTCCACGTTGAAAACTCGCATCAAAGATATAGATGCTCGCATCACGAAATTACCTGAAAAAGTGGAATTAACCTCGACCGTTTCTGCTACGCAAGAAAGAAGATTGAAAGAACTCAATAGCGAACTGGAAATTTTGCGCAAACGATATACGGATAAAAATCCGAAGATCATCAAAATTCAAGAAGAGATCGAAGCGTTGAAGAAAAGTCTGAATTCCCGATCTGATGAAGATCTGGTGCCAGATCGCACAACTTATGGCAAAAATAGTCTGCGCGAAAGCCTTATCCTGGAAAAAAATCAATATGAAAATGAACTGAAAGCTACCTTTAAACGCATCTCCGAATATGAAAACAAGATCGCTATCGTGAAGAGTGAATTGAAATCGCTATCTCCCATCGAAAGAGAATATTATGACATCCAAAATAGCAAAGAAACTACACAAGAACATTTGAAGAAGATCAAAGACAGACTGGTGGAAACGAAGATCGCTATGGATTCCAATTTAAGTGATTTTGAAATTTTGGAAAGAGCTGTTCCACCAAAATATCCTGAAGCTTCTGGCACAAAAATGATCGCAATCGTAGCTGGTTTTTTGGCTTTCATTATTACTTTGATATTTTTTCTGGGAAAAGAATTTTTTGATTTCAGCGTCAAATCTGAATTCGATTTCAAGGAGATATTCAATATTAAATTTCTGGGTGAAATCCCTGATAAAGACAACGTCCCGCCACCGATCTTCTATTCACAAATTCAGATTTTGTATGGACAACTGATTTCTCTGCTTCCCAAAAAGAAAACAACTCTTTTGGCAGTGGGAAAAGATAAATCAGAAACTGGAGCAACCTTCATCATCCAAGAACTGGTAGAATTATTGCTGTCTCAAAATAAAAAAGTTCTCTGGATAGAAAGCCTGAAAGAGACCAATGACGAGATCATAGATTTTACAATAAACAAATTACTCTATCAATCCCAAAAAAATGTGAAAAGTTATGAATTGACCGATTATTTGCACAAAGCATATTTCATCTGCGATGATCATACATTCAAGAAAATTTTGACAGAAGAGAACATTACACAGCTGCAGGAAGTTTTTTCCGATTTTGATCTTATCTTTTGGGAACTTTTTGATGTGAATTATAATCTTCAATTATTCTCAACGATTACTTCAGCTTCCGATCTTTTGATGTTCATCACCAGATTCCGTCATTCTAATCGATTACAATTATCAAATTCAATAAAATTTTTGAATGAAAACACAAAAACGCAAATCGCAGGAGTCTTGAACGATTCACGCAAACCTTATTTCAGTGTGCATTATTAAGAGGAAAATATGAAATTTATTTCAATTATTTTGGTGATTTTGCTTTTCAGCTGTGCCCGAAATGTGGAAATGAAAAAACCTACCGAAGAAGCTGTCCCACAATTTTTGGAAGAAATTAAAACCGATCAAAGAGAAGACGATGAAAAGATCGAACAATTGAGAGAATTGCAGCGAGTTCGCGTGGAAAAATATTATATCAACACCGGCGACAAATTCAATATCTATGTTTATGATGAAGATGATCTTAATACAGAAGGTGTGATCGTCAAACCAGATGGAACAATATCGTTCAAATTGATCGGAGAAGTCCATTTGGAAGGTTTAACGGTGGAAGAAGCAACCACCAAAATTGAAGAAAAAATGGAAGAGTATATTCGTCATCCAAAAATTTCACTTATCCCTTCCGAATTGACAGGAGCATCATTTACAATTATGGGAAAAGTAGTCAATCCGGGAACTTATGAGATAAAAAGCAATATGCGAACAGCGGATGCGATCGCCGTGGCTGGCGGCTTGGCTTCTGGTATTTTTCAGAACAACACGATCGAACTGGCAGACCTTGAACGAAGTTATATGGTGCGTAATAATGAAATTTTGCCAGTCGATTTCAGAGCTTTGATCCGCGAGGGTGATATGCTGCACAATATCCCATTGCTCGATGGAGATTACATTTTCGTTCCTTCCAGCGTGAATCAAGAAGTTTATATTTTAGGCGAGGTTGGAAGACCCTGGCACTATCTTTATAAAGAATCGATGACTTTGATGCAGGTGATCACTTTTTCCAATGGATTGAAAGAAACTGCCACTTCAAAAGTTGTGATCATCAGAGGTGGACTGACCCATCCGCGGGTTTTCCAGATCGATACAGATAAAATACTGAAAGGAGAAGCGCACGATTTTCCATTAAAACCGAACGATATTATTTATGTTCCAAAAAGCCCAATTGCAAAGTGGAACAAGATATTGAATCTGATCATGCCAAGTCTGGAAGCTGTGCAAAGCGGTTGGATGATGCAGCAGCTTTATGAAGATACGATCGGAAACTAGGAAATTATGGCTAATCTAAAGTATGTCATTTTTTTTCTGACTCTTATCTTCGCCGTTCCCATCGGAACTGCTTTAGCAAAGAAAAATCGGAAGATCGAAAATTTAGTCTTCTTTTTGATGGTTTTTTTTACAGCTCAGGAAGTTACGATCAATTTTGTTTCACGTGAATTTTACCGTGGCACTTCACGGGGATTTGAAATTGGTCTGGTTGATATTGCAATGTTGATCATTTTATTTTTGATACAATCACGCAAACGAGAATATCCACCCCGAAAATTTCCACCAGGATCAGTTTTATATTTAATGTATTTTCTTTTCAGCTGGATATCGGTTATCAATGCTGCTCCCGGTTACGTTGTTAATTCCTATTTTGAACTCTGGAAAATGGTCAGAATGTTCTTCTATTTTTGGATAATTTACAATTACATCAACGATTGGAAAAAATTCGACCTTTTTATGCGTATCATTGCTATCAATATCATTTATATTGCTATAATTGTCTTTAAACAAAAGTATATTGAAGGCGGATTTCAAAATTCAGGGCCTTTCCCCCACCAGAATTCTCTCGTTATGTATCTGATCATTTTCAACAGTTTGGTCTTTGCCTATCTTCTAAATCGAAAAAATATCAAGATCTGGTTCTGGCTTTTGGTTTTTGGGTTGGGAAGCTTCAGCATCATTTCCACACTATCTCGAGCTGGAATGGCTTTTTTCGTGATCGCTTCGGTAACAGTCTGGTTTTTTTCTTTCATCAGCGGCTTTTCTGCAAAAAAGATCGGGATCACTTTCCTGCTTCTGGCTTTTGCCACGATCGGTTTGCTCAAAGCTCTCGATTCGATCATAGAAAGATTTGAAACGGCTCCCGAAGAATCTGGATTGACACGGATTGCACTGGCTCAAGCTGCTGTGAATATGGCAAATGACAAAGTTTTTGGGATCGGTTTGAATAATTTTGGTCACAAAGTCAATCCGCCTTATGATTACGGAGAACACATTTATCCTTTCTTACACAAAGGTGAATTGCCACCACCAGATTATGAAGAAAAAAACGGGCTCGTCGAAACTATTTATTTGATGATCGCTGCTGAAACTGGTTGGCATAATTTGATAATTTTTCTGCTATTCATTTTTTCCTTTTATTTTCGGAATTTTAAATATTATCTTAAACTCAAATATTCGGAATATCGTTTTGTTACAATTGGTTTGATCGGAGGTTTATCGGGAATTTATCTGGAATCTTCTTTAGAATGGGTCTTGAAACAAACGAATAACTTCTATCAAATGATGATGATGTTCGCTCTGATCGGAGTGATGAAAAAATTGTATTTAAGAGAGCAAAAAACAAAATGAGCCAAAGAGAAAACAACAAAAAATTTGATGAGATCAGCGAAGAAGAATATCTAAACAAGATCAATCCCACGATCAGAAAAACTCTCACCTACGAGCAGAGAAGAGAATTACTGCGCTGTATGAAAAAATTCATTCCACGCATGATTTCTCATCACATGGTCGATATCAGATTTTCTTTCTGGTTCATAAAAAAGTGGTATCTCGTCTTTTTGATGGGTATCGAAAGAAGAAGAACTGTGCGGATCAAACCAGAAAAAGCACAGCATTCAATTCTGACAAAATTATTAAATATCATCATCTATTTCATTATGATAATGGGTGTTCTGGCAACTCTGTTTCTGGTGCTTTACGTCATCAAATCGATCGCGGGTTTTGATCTGATGCCAGAAAAACATTTTGGTGATCTATTTTAGGTGCGACGATGAGAATTTTAATCATCTCAAATTTTTATCCACCATATCAAAGAGAACTTAAAGCTCCGTTCTGCTATGAACTTAGAAATTATCTTCGCCAAAAAAACCACGACATTTTTGTTCTGACCGGTAATTATGGAGTTAAACAAAATGCGGAAGAGCAGAGAAATCTCAAATTGATAAATCGCATTCTCAAATATGTTAATTATGAAAATGCAAGTGCTTTCGAGCGCTTCTATATTGATCGTTATAATTTTCGGATCACGAAAAATATCATCAAAAAAATATTACCTGACATGATTTTCTTTGGAAATCTGAATGGAATCTCTCTATCACCTTTTTTTGCTGTTGAATCGCAGAAAATTCCTCATCTTTTTTTCTTTACAGAATTTTGGCCTGAAAAGTATATTTTGGAAGGCAAATGGGCAGAATTTAAACGGTTTCTGAAAAAATTTCTTCCTAACGTCGTTTCTGGTAAAATTGATTTTGATCCAGCCATCACAACGACAAAATTTATCTCCAGAAAATTAGCCGAAAAATACACTGTTCAGCGCTTCTATCATCTTCCGCCTTCCATTCAAATCCCTGCTTCAATTCCCGATCTTTCTGCAGAACATTTTACAAATTTGATGTTTTGTGGAAATCTTGATTGCAATTTTCAACTCGAATATCTTCTGCAAAATTTGAACGAAGTAAAACAACACAAAATCAAAATAAATTTCAATTTTTTTGGAAAGATTGACACTTCCTATCTTCTTAAACAAAAAGCTATTATCCAAAAATATAATCTCGAGGAAATAATTCATTTTCATCATTTAACAGAAAATCGGGAAGAGATCTATCAGCAAAATGCGATTGTCATCATCCCACCTGTGCATGATGGCTTTGATCTGCGTTTGATCGCAGAAGCCATGGCTTTTGGAAAAGTTGTGATTCTTCCCAAAAATGAAAAATTTCAGGAATTGATCTCCGATCAGAAAAACGGGTTTGTTTATAATTCGGAAAAAGAAAATGCGCTGGCCAGAATCATTTTTGATTTATATAAAACTCCCAAAATGATACTTGAAATTGGAAAAAATGCACACCATAAAGCTGTGAAAGAATTTGTGCTAGAGCAAAATCTGGAAAAATGTGAAAATATTATTTTGACTGAATTACGAAGACAAAAGGAAAACAGATGAGTTTTTACAAATTACACAATCCGATCAAAGATTATGCCTGGGGAACGAAAAATTTCATCGCTGATCTATTAGGTTTGGAAAAGTCAGAAAACCCGCAAGCAGAATTATGGATGGGAGCGCATCCACAAGCTTCTTCCAAAATTGTTCAAGAAGAAAAACGAATTGAACTTTTTCAGGCAATTCAAAAGGAACCGCATAGATTTCTGGGAAAAATAATTGCAGAAAAATATGCAAATTTACCTTTTCTGTTCAAAATCTTATCAGCAGCGAAGCCGCTTTCAATCCAGGCACATCCAGACAAAAAACAAGCCGAGATCGGCTTCCAGAAAGAAAATGCAGCCAATATCCCACTTTCCGCTTTTGAAAGAAATTACAAAGATGATAATCATAAACCTGAATTGATCTGCGCTTTGACTGACTTTGATGCACTCTGTGGATTTCGTCCTATCACAGAAATCACCAAAAATTTCTCGCCTTTGAAAGCTGTCGATCAAATCATCACTGAATTTCTGAATAAGCCAGACACAAAAGCATTCAGAGTTTTCTTTCAAAGATTGATGGATCTTTCCAAAAAAAGAAAGAAAAATTTAATAAGATCAGCGCTGGAAAAAACTGAACAATCCAATGAACTATCAGCTGTTATCAGCTATTGGATCAATGAATTACAGCGTCATTATCCTGACGATATCGGCGTTTTAGCTCCACTCATTTTAAATATCATCCATTTGAAAAAAAACGAAGCGCTTTTTTTATCTGCTGGAATATTGCATTCCTATCTGAGAGGAACTGGCATCGAGATCATGGCAAATTCTGATAATGTCTTGCGCGGCGGCCTCACTCCCAAACATATGGATTTGCCGGAATTGATGAAAACTTTGGTCTGGGAAAATAGGCAGATCAAAAAAATCCAACCTGAAAAAAATGACAACGAATTGATCTATCACACGCCAGCTGAAGAATTTGAATTATCAAGTCTGGAGCTGCAAGGCAAAAAAATAATCCAGAATGCTGACCAGCCAGAAATTTATCTTTGCCTGGAAAATGAACTGCTCATCAATAAAACGTTCAGGATCAAGAAAGGTGAATCTTTCTTTGTGCCTGCTGAAGAAAAAAAATATCTATTCACAGGTAAGGCAAAATTATTCAGAGCAAAAGTTCCTACGAGGAAAAGATGAAGAATATATTTCTGATTTTGATCTTAGCACTTTTGGTCGCTTGCACGCCCGTAGTTTCAAAAATTCCTCGCGGCGTTGCTTCTCAAAAAATATTGATCAAATCTGAACCAACCAAAGCAAAAATATTCATTAATGACAAATATCTTGGGAAAACACCGATTAAAACTGAACTTTGGTATGAAAAGGAAAAATTTGTCAATATCAAAGCGGAACCGATCTATCCCAATCAATTTGCCCAAAATCTATTTTTCAAAATACCGCCGATCCCCCCAAAATTAGTGATCTATATGAATTATCAGGCAAAAGAAAAATTCGGTATGGATCAAGAAGTGAAACCATATCAAGCGAAAAAAGCAACGACAAAAGATGAATTAGCAGAAATTAAGATCATCGAAAATGAAGTGCCAGCAGTGCTTCCGATAGTTTTGTTTGAAACGGATAAATTTGAGATCAAGCCAGCTGAATTTGAAAAAATTAAATTTATGATCAAATTGTTGAAAAACTTTCCTGATCATAAATTGAATATTCATGCTCACGCTGATATCCGCGGCACCGAAAAATATAACAAAGAACTTTCGGCAAAACGCGGCAAAGCAGTGAAAGAGCAATTCTTGCAGGCTGGTATAGCTGAAGATCGTTTGAACATAATTATTCACGGCGAACGCAGCTCTTTTGATGAAACCAAAAAAGAACTCGATCTGCAGGTCAATCGTTCGGTCGATTTCACTTTGTATAAATAGAGGTTTTGATGACAGAAACAGGCTTACGAAAACGCATGATCGTGAATACGATATCGAATTATGGCAGATTGATCCTCTCGATCTTGATCACAATATTTTTGACGCGGATTCTTTTTCTCGGTTTGAGTCGGGAAGAATATGGAATCTGGGCGCTGTTGTGGTCGATCTTCGGTTATTCACTTTTATTGGATTTTGGCTTTGGCGCAGCTGTCCAGAAAGAAACCAGTCAAACGATAGTCAATCAAGATTGGAAGCGTTATAATCGATTATTGAGCACAGTTTTCATCAATTATCTTTTTATGGGATTATTGATCGCACTGGCTTCCATCATTCTGGCGAATAATATTGATAAACTCTTTCAATTCAATAACGAAAGCGATATCAATTATTATCGAAAAGTTTTTGTGATGTTCGGTGTGGGAACTTCGATCGTTTTTCCCTTTGGTTTTTTTATGGAAGTTCTACGCGGATTACACAAGATCAAGATGCGGAATTTTATCAGCATGGCTTACAACATTTTGAATTTCATCTTTATGTATATCGTCATACAATCTGGTCTGGCTTTGATCGGAATGACCATCGTGACGATCCTCATCAGTTTGCTCACAAATTTCACGATGGCCTATTTTGCTTACAAAAGTATCCCCACGCTCAAAATAAGCTGGAAATTTTACGATTTCAAATTGCTCAAAAATGTGATGTCTTTTTCACTTTTTGCTTACATAATTACCTTCAGCAATCTGATCATTTTTCGCACTGATCAACTCGTGATCTCCTTTTTCGCTTCTGTCTCGCTGGTCGCCGTCTATCAAATTTCATCAAGATTAGCAACGACATTCAGGAATTTTTCTTCGCAATTTCTGGATAATCTGGCACCGGTAGCTGCCACGCTTTTTGCTTCCAATAAAGAAGAAAAATTGAGCAAGATCATGATCGAATCAAATCGTTTGATGGGATTTATTTCCACTCTATTATTTATTCCTCTCATCGTTTTTGTGCAACCGCTTCTGAAAATCTGGTTGGAATTATCGGACCCTGATGGTTTATTGGTCGCCATCATTTTAATGATCTCGATGTATATTTTGGTTTTTTTCCGCAGCACTTCTGTGCGAATAATTTTGATGAGTGATCATTATAAAAATCTCTCGATTATTGCGATCGTCGAATGCGTAGCAAATCTTGCCTTGAGCATTTTACTGATCAATTACACCGATCTTGGAATCGTGGGTGTTGCTTTGGGCACGCTCATTCCAAATTTAATTTTAGCTGTTTCTTTCAATATTCCGATCGGTTTAAAATTTTCAAAGATCACTTTCAAAGAATATTTCCAGCAATCAGTATGGAAAACTTTGTGGATTGGTATCATCACTCTTCTTTTTGCGTTGTTCATCAGGAAAATTTTCTATCCCACAAATTTTGTGATGCTGTTCTCTGCATTTATAATTGTGATATTCTTTTATCTGATATTATATTATCGTTTTGGCACACTCGGCTGGGAAAGAAAGCAATTCACCGAGTTTTTGAAAGCTAAAATTTTCAGGAAATAATTTTGGAGGAAAAATGAAAAATTTCATTCTCTATCTCTCTGTCCTTTTATTGCTCGTGTCCTGTGATATTGTTGATAATGATGATGAAACCAATTCTGAACAACAGAACATGGAAGATCTGGATATTCCTGAAAATTTTAATTATCGCACAACCAAACAAATTGATGTGAATATCAGCTGTTTATCAGCGGACGATTCTCCGATTCCGAATATCACTTTTTCTCTCTATGATAAAAAACCTTCCGAAGGCGGGAATTTGCTTTTGCGCGGAGCTACAAATACAGAAGGCATTTATAACACATTTGTCGATTTGCCCTTATATTTCGATTCTTTGACAGTTCAAGGTTTTATGACCACTCAAACAATTGCGATCACAGATAATTCTCTGCAATATCAGATCGGGGGATCAAACACTTCAAGATCGAAGGGAAATTTTTCCAGACCACGAAACGATGCTTTTGAATATTTGACTTCCTACAATGAAAATGGAGTTCCGGAAGATTTAGAATCTGATATCATTTCTGTAGATTTTCTGCAAAGGATTGATGCCTCTCTTCCTGAATATCTGGCTGTTCCAACTTATCACCCCGATTATCTGGCAGAGGGAAGCGTTCTGAATATTATTTTGGAGGAAGAAGCGGAAGTCTGGATCACTTTCCTTCATGAAGGCGCTGGTTATCAAAATAGTCTGGGTTATTATACTTATGCCCAAGATAACGGTGCACCAAATTCTGTCGATTCGCTGCAACACACGATCATTTTTCCCAATGCTTCTCTGGTCAACAGTGGTGGAGGCTTGCAACCTGGAGATAAGGTGTATTTAGGAACTTTTTCTGCTGGAACTGTCATTGGCTGGTTTCTGGTGGCTGATGGCTGGAGTCAAAATGCGCAAATCGTCAAAGAAAATAATACTCGCTATTATTCTAATCCAGAATACAATCCTGAAACGGATCCAGATAATCAGCAGCATACAGTGCTTTTATATGATGATATTGAAGAAAAAATGGTGCTTGCCTTCGAAGATCTGGAGCGCCCTGGCGGTGATGAAGATTTTAATGATGCTGTTTTTTACGTAACCGCCAATCCCGTAGAAGCGATCAGCACAGAAAATGTTAATCCCATTGATATAATTGCAGATCAGGATGAAGATGGTATTTCAGATCTTTATGATGATTATCCCAATGATCCTGAAAGAGCTTTCAATAATTTTTATCCTGGCGAAAATATTTTTGGAACTTTAGCCTTTGAAGATATGTGGCCTCAAAAAGGAGATTATGATTTCAATGATCTGGTCGTTGAATATAATTTCAAAAACGTTCACACACCACAAAATCGTTTGAAAGATGTGACTGCAGAAATAAGAGTTGTTGCTATCGGTGCAGGATACCACAATTCTTTTGCGATCTGTTTACCTTTCTCTAATTTAGTTGATGAATTTGTGCCTGGTAATTGGACAGTCTTGGAAGATGATGCCGAATATTTGATCTTGAAGATCTTTGATGATGCCTATGATCTAATTCCAGAACCAAATCAAGGTTATGTTAATACAGAAATGGATTATCCCTATTATGAACCAATAGCAGATACTTTTGCACTCACTCTTGAAAGCTCCATAGCTCTCGAAGATCTGGAATATTTACCTCCCTATAATCCCTTTATCAGAAAAAATGGTAATATGCAGATAGAAATTCATCTTCCAGATTATCCACCGACTGCGATCATCGATCAAAATTATTTCCAAACAGAAGATGACGATACCGATCCTGATATTGGAAGATATTACAAAACGACCAATAATCTACCTTGGGCGATCAATATTCCATTCGGTTGGTACTATCCTTTGGAAAAAGATCAGATCTGCTGGGGATATCTGCGTTTTGGAGATTGGGCAGAAAGCGGTGGTAATCAAGATCAAGAATGGTATTTCTTTGAAGATGATAGAATTGATGAGGATTATATTTACATTCCGCCAAGATAAGACAAAAATTGAATAATTCATCACAATGAAAATAAAAAGCGTCTGATCGTTGAGGTTTGAAGAGTGAAAAGCGAAAAGGAAAAATAAGAGAAGAAAAACAGAATATAACGAACACGTAAATATTTATCAATGCAAATCATTATCTCAATTTTGAAATCCTATTTTGACCTATCAATTGAAAAGGACTTTTGCATAATAATATCTTCTTGTCATTCTGACGTATCTTGCACTATTTCCCAGGAAGAATCTCTTGAACTTCTCTCAGCTTCACTTCTCTGTTTGCGAACTGAAACATATACTACCTTAGGCTCTTTATTTATCAATTTCATATTAATAAATATGCAATAAACTATAATTTTTCAATAAAAACAATAAAGATAATATAAATTGATCAAAGGGAGTTCTTATGAACAAAGACTTAAAAGATATACAAAAATGGAGACAGTTTACAGAATCTATATTAAATGAAGAAGAAGATAATTATTCTGATAAATGGATTGTATTTATTGGAGATGATGATGAGTTAGAGGAAGGTGAAGAAGCTCGAATGCTCGCCTATCAAGCAAAAGAAGGTGAAGAAGATATTGTAGGTGATATGACCCCCGAAGAAACATTAAGGTTCCAAAGTACAGTTGAAGAAGAAAATAGAAACACAAAACAAATTGATGTTACCTATGAAGATGAAGACTATGTCACAGATGAAGATGTTATTTT
>JAGYMQ010000027.1 GCA_018400535.1 Candidatus Cloacimonadota bacterium | reverse complement strand
TTCTTGTCATTCTGACGTATCTTCCACTATTTCTCCTGAAGAATCTCATGGACTTCTCTCAGCTTCACTTCTCTGTTTTTGAACAAGACACAATAAGAATTATTGAAAGATAAGCACGAGATTCTTTGTGAGTGAAGATGAAAGATTTCTCAGATTGACATTCATTTTTTTATTTTGCAGAATTCATTGCTAGTTAAATGAAACATCTTCATTAAAATATTCAGGAAACTTATAATTCTTTTCCTGAAAAACTTTCAAGCACACATCAACCACTTTCGCATCGTAAAGAATTCCTCGATTAGTCGTTACCTCCTGCAGAGCAGCTTGCAGTCCGACAGCAGGACGATAGGGTCGATGAGAAGACATAGCTTCTATCACGTCTGCCACTGAAATAATGCGGGCATGAATGCTGATCTCGTCACCCTTTAATCCGTTCGGATAGGAAGAGCCGTCCAATCTTTCTTGATGTTGCAAAACGATTTCCGCAATCGGCCAGGGAAAATCAATTTTTTTCAGGATATTATAACCGGTTTGTGGATGCATTTTGATGATCTCAAATTCATCTTTGCTCAATTTTCCGGGCTTACTCAAAATTTCTGATGGAATATTGATCTTTCCGATGTCATGAACCAGCGCTGCAATGTGAATAGCATCGATGATATCTTTTGATAGATGCATTTCTTTTGCTACTTCGAGAGCAAGTGAAGCAACTCTTTTTTGATGACCTGCTGTGTAGGGATCTCGCATTTCCACAGCAGAGATTAAACCATTCACCGTTTCTGTGAGAAGCTGTTGCAATTTTTCCTTCGATCGTTTCAGATCGGTAATATCGATTTTCACACCTGCAATATAGCTTTCACCTCGCTGATCTTTGATCTCCACGATTCGATCTTCGATCCAAATATATTCACCATTTTTCTTTTTGACACGATACCATAAATTCAACAATTTTTTATCTGATTTTTGTTTCCAATGATTAAATTTCTGATCCACTATATTCTTATCTTGAGGATGAATTATATCAGAAAAATTGAGATCATTACGCAAAAATTGATCGGGAGAATATCCTAAAAGATCACGAACATTGGAAGAAACAAATTGTCCCTTTTTCGATAATTCATACAAAATGATATTCGGAACATTTGTGAAAATCGTGGAAAGACGAGATTGTGTTTTGCGAAATTTTTGTTCAGTCTCTTTCTTTTTTGAAATATCGTCAGTAAGAACCACCACTTTATCAACATTTCCTTTCTTATCTTCGATCGCATAGAAATGATGACTGATCCACTTCGGTTTGGAAAATCTTTTTGCCTGCACCTGCAATTCAGGGATCAAATATGTTCCACCTTTTTTATAGACTTCTCTGATTTTTTCAAAATGATCTTTCAGATAATTGTCATGTCTATCAAACTGCAATTTTTCTCGTTCCTTGAACTGATCATGTTCGATCGTATTTTTCTGCCAGATCAATTTCCAGGCTTTATTTGCTTTGAGCAATCTCCCGCGATTATCTCTCACTGTGATTCCAATAGGTGAATGATCGGTAATCGCTCGATTCAGCTTTTCGCTTTCTTCCAGCGCTTTTTCATATTCTTTGCGGGCGATCGTAGAAGCAATCTGGCCGGAAACAAATTCCAGAATTTTCATATCATTTTCTGTATAAGCATCTTCATTTTCATAGCTTTGCAGAGCCATCGCGCCGATCACCTTATTATCTTTTTTGAGCGGAACCCCGATCCAGATCTTTGCTTTCCAGCTATATTCTGGTATCAATTTTTTTGCAATGAGATCATCACGTTCTTTTTTTCTGATGAAATAGGATTTTCCGCTACGAATTACCAAACCGGTCAGACCTTTTCCCAAAGGTTGTGGATCAGGCTTATGATCTTTGGTTTGATCTTGATAATAGGGTGCTGTGATGATATCCTTTTCCTGATTATAGATCGCAATATAGAAATTTTTTGCATCAATTATGGTGGATAGTTCTGTATGGATCTTTTTGTAGAGCATTTTCAGATCATGAATTTCCAATGCGGCATTGGCAATATTATTGACTACTTGCTGTGTTTTTTCGTTCTTTTTTCGGTCGGTGATATCGGCGATGATCCCATCTTGATAAAGCCATTTCCCTTCATCGTTCACAATTTTATTGATATTCAATGAAGTCCAGATTATCTCACTGTTTTTCTTTTGTAATTGAACTTCAAAATTTTTCACATATCCTTGTTGCATCAACCTTTTGATTAGTTGTTTTCTATCATCAGAATTGACGTATAATTCTATTGCGTTCATTTTATTAAATTCAGCTTCAGAATTGAAACCAAACATTTTTATCATTGCTGGATTTACTGCCAGAAATTCACCTTGTGGTGTAGCACGAAAAATTCCTACCGAAATGTTCTTCCATAAAGTAGAAAAACGTTTTTCTGATTCGTCCAAAGCTTTTTCTGCACTGATCCTTTCTTTGATCTCTGCCTGGATCTTCTGATAATTTTTTGCATTTTTGATCGCGATCGTCGCATAATTTGCAAAACTTTCCACCAGTTCCCTTTCCTCTTCCGTAAAATTTGCTCCGATCCGATTCAGACAAAGCGCACCGATCACTTCCTGATCAAAGATAAAAGGCGCACTGATGATGCGTTCTTCCTTCTGCTCAGTAGTTCCCGGGATCTGAAAACCCGCTTCGTTATTCCAGGCATCATTAAAGATCAGACATTTTTTCTGGATAACTGCTTTCCCCGTGAAACTACTATCGATAGCAAGAGGAGTTACAGCAATTTCATTTTTAAAATCTGGATCGATCACAACCTGCGGGATCAATTGGCGCTTTTCTTTGCGATAAGTATAGATTGCAGCTCCGTAAGAATCAAGCAATTCCATGACTTCATGAGCTATTCTTTTCAGAACTTCTTTCGTATCCAAACTGGAATTGATATATTTTGCGATCTTCAGAAGTCTATTTTGAGATTTTGACTTTTCCTTTAATTTTTCTTCTATTAATTTTCGCTCACTGATCTCAGTTAAAAGCTTTTTATTGGAATCGAGTAATTCTTGAGTTCGATAGATCAATCTGGATTTTCGATCTTCATAAAAATACAGCAATTTATCTTTGAATTTATCAAACTTCTCCTGATCCAAAGATTTTTCTATATCACTTTTATTTATAAATACCTGATATTGCTCTTCAATCTTTTTGAATTTATTTTCATGTTTTTTCAAATCTTCTGTCGTCTCCAAAGAACCGACCAAGCGGAAGCCATCCTTTTCTGGTTCGATGATAGCTTTCGCACTGATAAAACAGGTTATCTGTGATCCATCTTTATCAAAAATCGTGATCGGATAGTTTGTTACTTTTTTTTTCTTGGTGATCTTTTGCAGAAAGAGATCTCGCTCGATTTGATTGAAAAAAAGATCAAACATCGAAATGCCGATGACATCTCTTTGCCGATAATGAGTATATTTCTCGAGTGCTGGACTGATCTGGATGATCCGTCCTTCCTCATCAAGTTCAAAATAGATATCCTGAATATTCTCAAAAATGCGCTGCAATCTTGATTCAGAAACTTGTAAAACCATTTTTTCCATCTGCTCATAGCTCACGTCACGGAAAATAGCAAAAGTTCCCTTGAATTCTCTATCCAATAAATAGGGATGCGCATTCACATAAATCACTTTTAGTTCACCATTTTTGCTCTTGATGCTCAATTCATAACCAGAAGAACTTTTTTGCTTGCGCAGTTCAGTTTGCGAAATTACTTTTTGCCAATCTTCTCTTTGAATAAAATCTTTTATGTTCATACACAATAATTCCTGGCGTGAGTAGCCAAATATCTTTTCTGCTGCTGGATTCACGAACATAAAATTTTCATTTTCATCGACAATTCCAAAACCTTCATCGATTTCTTTGATAAAAATACGAAATTGATTGCTGGGGCAGATCAGATTACGTTTGATGCGAAATTTATTGAAAGCTAACTCGATACTATTCACTAAATCATCTTTCCCAAAAGATCTGGGAAGATAACTACAAAAATTACTGATCTTGTTAGTTTGTTGATCGATAATAAATATTATCGGATATTCCCGATCTTCGATCCGACAAGAAAACCGTAAATCTTTCCAATGTTTCGTCTGATCAAAATCAACTATAATAAGATCTATTTTATTAAATTTCAAGTAGTTTACGATTTTTTCTCGGGAGTGTGATATCAACAGGATATCCTGATCGAGATTGTGAAGCTGATTCTTCAGTTTATCGATTAAAGAAAGCTCTTTTCCAATGACAAGAATTCTTTTCTTATTCAGCATAAAGTTCAACTCCTTTAAATGTGGTTTTGTTATTTTTTCGTTATTTTTTGTCAAGATATATACAAAATGTGAATATTTGAAACTAATGCTCCTATTTTATCAAAATCAATAAAAATCATTGACGAATTTAAAATATCAATTGCTTGTGTAAAAAAAATGGAGGAATCATGGCGCAGTATGACGTGGAAAAGCTTGATAAATACGGCTGGGGAATTTTTTTGATATTTGTTGGAATGATCATTATTTTTCCTGATGCAACCTTTCCTGATGGAACATTCCTTTTGGGAATTGGAATTATCTTGCTTGGAATAAATTTCATTAAATACTCCAAAAAATTACCTATCAGCAAATTTACGATTTTCATTGGATTAATCGCTTTGCTTTCAGGATTAACAACAATTTACGGCTTTGACCTTGATATCATTCCCATCATCCTGATACTTTGGGGACTCAGTTTAATTTTTGGCCACAAAAAGAAATTGTGAAATTTAAACTCATAAATAAATTACAAATAGTTTTGATATAATTGATACTTCGGTTTTTTTAATAATTTTATCTTTATTGAAATTTTCTTTTGTTTGTCCAGAATGTCTTGAATATGAAAAGTTCATATAGAAAAATAATCGCTGAGATAATTAATCGCATATGTGTTATAAAAACACAACATGAAAAAATAATTGTTATAATTATATGACAATTGTAGAATAAATTAAAAAAAAGCGTTTTTTTTCTTGCAAGATAATAAACCGCTCAACAATCTTGTAACTGAGTTTTCCAAAAAAAATATGATTGTGAAATTGATTTGGCACGGTAATTGCTCCCTAATTTTGCGAGTGTAAATTAAAAGTGTGAATTAAAAAAATTAGGAGGAAAAAATGGGTACTCAGCAGATCTTATTAATCGTTTTGAGCGTTATCATTGTTGGTATCGCAGTTGCCGTCGGAATCACTATGTTTAATGCACAAGCTACAAATGCCAATCGTCAAGCAATGATCGGAGATATGAACAATTTCGCGGCATCAGCTTTGGCTTATTACAAAACACCAGCAACGCATGGCGGTGGTGGAAATAGTTGGACATCAGAAGTAGATAATGTTGGAACTTGGTTAGGATATGATTATGACACATCGACCAATACTCTATCTACCGACAATGGTTCATATGCTCTTTCTATTGCCAGTGACGTTTTGACGATTACCGGAACTGGAAATGAAATCGGAAATGATGGATCAAACGAAGTTGGCGCAACGATGACAATTACTGGTTCTACAAGCTCAATTTCAACATCTATCACTAACTGATTGATCATTTAAGTCCAAAAAATAGTAATTAAGTAATTAATTGTAATTAAGCATGGGAAGCTCGCTTCTCATGCTTTTCTTTAATTTTGAGGTGTTATGTGTTGACTGAATATCGTTATAAAGGTATTGCCAAGAATGGTAAAGCCATTCAAGGGATAGTCCTGGCAAAAAGTAAAGGTAAAGCGAAGAAGATGATCAATAATCTTGCTCATAAACATCATCTTCGAATCAACTCGATCACACCCAAACAATTATTTCTTTATCGCGTAGAGCTACCCAAAGGTAAAAAGATCAAAGGAAGGCAATACGCATTCACAAAAGAAGAAGTTAGCAGAGCGCTGGCAAATATTGGCTATAAAAACGCAAAAATTGAGAAAGCTATCATCAATATCCGCACAAAGCCTCCTTATTCCAGCATTTTGATGTTTGTGAATCTTAGTTCTTTTTTATTAAAAGAAAAGATGAGTTATGATAAAATTTTACGAATGCTTGCCGATGAAGAATCTAACTTGACTTTAAAGGAAACATTAAAAAAAATTGAAAGCGAGTTAAAGAAAGGTAAAGAAGGAACAGAAGTATTTGCAAGATATAAAGATGTGTTTGGTAAATTTCCTGCTTATATGCTTGGATTAGCAACAAAATCAGGTAATATGGCAGAAGTATATGATGCGACGGCAAAATTTATGGAGCGAGAATCAGAATATAAAAAACAGATTCGACAGGCACTTGTCAGCCCAGCTATGACAGTCGTTTTTATGGTCATAGCAGTTTTGTATTATATTATTTCAATTTTCCCATCGACAGCCAAAATGTTTTTACGTTTTGGCATTGATCTTCCTGTAATGACAGCGACAACATTGGAATTGAGCGATTTTTTTGCTGCAAATTGGTGGTGGATGTTCCTGTTGTTTATTATTCCAGTGATTGTAATTTCGATCTGGTGGAAAACTCCTCCCGGCGAAGTTTGGCGCGATAAATTTCTGATCAATTTACCAATAGTAGGTCACTTGCTTCATAAATCAAGCATAGAAATTTTTTTCCGTGTATTTGCTGCAATTTATTCAGGAGCAGAAAACAATATTGAAACGTTAAATGCCTCAGCTGAAGCTTGCCGTAATAAATATATTGAAAAAGGAGTGAAAAATGTGACAATCCCTTTGATGTTAAAAGATGGTATGTCATTGGTCCCTGCCTTAGCCGAAGCCAATGTTTTCAATCATTCCACTTTAAGTCGATTGAAAACTGGAACAGAATCAGGAAATATTTTACAGTCCGCAAAACAGATAAGCGCTTTTTATGAAAAAGAGACAACCTATAAGATGGAAAATATTATCCAATCCATTCAGACAATCGTTGGTGCTTTCATCGCGATCGTTATAACTTTGCTCACCGTCGTATCATCAGAGGTCGCCACGATCTCTCCGCCTACCCCGGGCGCAATGTAATCGCTGGAGTTTGTTGTGATCAGAAAATCACGTTTCGCTCAATTATTGATCAAGAAAGAAGTCGTTGATGAAAAGACGATTGAAAAGGCTTTGGAAATCCAGGCTGATGAAGAATCCACAAATCAAAGAACTTTAGGTGAAATCCTTGTTACTGACTTCAAGATAGATCATGATAAAATTTATGGTTTGCTTGCTGATCTTTATGCTTTCCGCCGCGTAGATATTAATGTCGATGAATTAGATGAAAAACAGATCAAGCATACAAAAGAAATCCTATCAAAATTTCCAGATGAATTTAAGAAAAAATTGATCTTCAAAAAAATGCTTCCCTACAAATTCACTCAAGGAAGAAGAAAAACACTCATCGTTCTTGCTGCCGATCCTACGCAAAAAGAAGCAGGACAGATTCCCAGTCTTACGGATTTTAAAAAATATGAAGTCGTTTACTGCAAATTGACCTCGATCGAAAGATTGGTTGATCTGGTTGCTCCTCAAAAAAATGAATTTTTAGATCTTTTGGAAGAAGCCGATGAACAAATTTCGGAAGTAGATTCATCAGAACAAAAAGGGAAAATCGATGAATATGAGCTTGATGAAGAAATCAATAAAAGCCTGCTCGTTAACCTATTTGAAGGATGTCTGATCGAAGCTGTCAGGAAAAAAGCCAGTGATATTCATATCGTTCCCTACGGTCGTTCCAGCGTTGATTTCATGTTTCGGGTTGATGGTAAATTATTAAAATGGCATCGCCAGGAAAATACTTCACCAGAAGCGATGGCTGCTGTCGTCAAAGACAGATCTATCGGTGTCGATCGCTTTGAAAGAGATAAATCGCAAGATGGATTTATGCAACGTTTGGTTGATGGTCACTTGATCCGTTTCCGTATCTCGATCATTCCTATCACTTCATCTGAATTTGAAAGACGTTTTGAAAGTATTGTGATCAGAATAATTGACGATAGAAATGTCATCACTGATCTGAAAAAATTGGGTTTCCAAGAAACAGCTGAAGCAGATTTCATCAAAGCGATCTCAAAATCAAAAGGCATTGTCCTGGTCACCGGTCCTACCGGAAGTGGTAAAAGCACGACTCTGATGGCAGCACTTTATCATGTTATCGATCCATCACGAAACGTTCTGACCTGTGAAGACCCTGTCGAATACAATATAAAAGGTGCTCGACAATTAAAAATCGGCAATAAATTTAGTTTTGAAGAAGCTGTCCGTTCAATTCTGCGCCATGATCCCGATGTGGTCATGGTTGGCGAGATTCGTGATAAAATCACTGCAGAAATAGCTATCAAACTGGCAAATACAGGTCATTTAACTTTCTCTACGCTACACACGAACGACGCACCGAGTGCTATTTCGAGATTGTTTAAAATGGGAGTAGAAACATTTTTATTAGCTTATGCGGTAAATATTATCGTTGCCCAAAGATTGGTACGAAGACTTTGCCCCCATTGCCGTCAAAAAATAACCCAAGAAAGATATCGAGCAGCTCTTGATCTCGGTCTCCAGGCAGAAGAACTGGAAAGTGGTAATATTTACGAAGCCGGACCCGGCTGTCCAAAATGCACAAATGGATACAAAGGTAGAGTTAATATCTGTGAAGCACTATACTTTTCGCCAGAGATCAGACGAGCGATTGTCGATTCTGGAGCAGAGATCAATGAAGATGAGATCAGGAAAATTGCCGAGAAACAAGGCATGCTTTCGCTTCTAGAATCTGGTCTGGATCGAATCCGAAATGGTCTAACAAGCGTTGCTGAAATAACCTATGCAACTTCTGAGGACTAAACCATGGGAAATCAAATGATCTTGGTTATTCTGGCCATCATCCTTTTTTCAACAACAATATTAAGCACTTACAATCGTTTATTTAGTCAGGTCGAAATAGTTTATGACGGAATTTATCGATTGCAAGGACAAAAAATTGCTGATAGTCTCTTTCAGAGAGTCGAATGTGAAATTCTGACCGGAACAGGTTTTGCTACTGTTTTTAATAATCTGGGTAGTTTTAGCGAAACTAAAACACTTGATAATATTCCCTACTCAATTTTAGTTAATAATTCTCAATGTGACAGCTTGGGAAATACAAGCAATCCAAACTCAAATTATCGAAAATTAAATATCAGAATCATGTGTTTTCCAAACAGTAATGATACTCTTCGGATAGGCACAGCAACAAACCCGATCAGCAAAGTCTTCTCTCAAAGCGGGATATAATTATGCAAGCATTACTCGACGCAGTTGGCTCCGTTGTTGTGGGCGGTATGGTTCTGGTCACGATTATCACTGCTTTGTCTAATGTGCAGGCTTATGGCTATAATATTAATATACAATTAACTCTGAATAAGATCTCGGAATCGATAACATCCGTTCTGGATGATCGCTATCTCTCCTCGCTGGCAACTTTTTCACCAACCTCGTCCCCACCCGTCAGCAAAGAAAATGCAATATTAAATGCTTCACGAACAAGATTGCGTTTTTGGGGCGAAATCGATGGTGCTATCAGTCGGATAGACATTCGCGTGGGAGCACAAGATGCACAAACTGGCTGGTGGCCTCTCACGGTTGAAATAGAAGGAAATCTTGATTTTGGAGAATTTTTTATCAGTCAGCAAAATGTTTTCACATATTTTGATGAAAGTAGCAATCAAATGGCGTTTTCTGGAAATACAATACCTGGATCACAAACCGACGAAATTCATTCTGCTAAATTAGAATTAGCTTATGTATTGACAGGAATGGCTAATAATAGTGGCGTGACACAAAATATTCATAATAAGATCATCTTTTGGAAATTTTTCAAAAATTTATACATTGAATAACTGGTTACTGAAAAGATAAGGAGTTTGTTATGGGAAAAACAGTTTTGATCTTGATAGTTGTCGTGACGGCAATTTTTGCCACGATCACATTGACCATCCAAAAAAGGACTGGCGATATACCAGAAACACTGCAAGAAGATATAGACGAAATTCATGCGAAAGATCTGGGTGGTTATGCCTTGAATTATGGAATTCGCCAATTTAATCAGGGTGCTGTAAATCCTAATCCAAGCTACACACAGCTGTTTGATGGACAAGATTACCCAAATTTTAATGTGATGAACGGCTCCATTAATTCTATTTCCTACGATTTCATTGATCAGGATTCCCAAGATGATTCACTCAAAATCGAAGCTGTTGTCGTTTATGGATCAGTTGTCGATACCAGCGTCGCCATCATTTCGAATGTTTTAGATTCCTTTGATTCAGAGATCGGAGATTGGTCAATGAATGATGGAAATGGCGTTCATATATCTGATGGTAATGAAAATGGTAATGATGGAACGCTGATCAACGCAGCTCCTGGACAGGCCTGGACCAGCGGAAGATTTGGCTCTGCTGCCATAAATCTTGACGGCTGGAATGACAGAATTGATCTTTCCGGTGATGTCACTTCCCAATACAATGAAATTATGACTGTTGCCTGTTGGGCAAAATTAGACCCGTCTTTTTTGGATTGGGGAACTTTGGTCGCAGAACAAACAACCTCATCGGGATATCCAGTTGTTTGGACTTTGCGCACAAGGTTGTTCGATATTTGGATATTCCAATATGTGAAATATGCTTTTGATGTGATGACTTCGGGAGGAATCGAAGAAGTTTCGATCAGTAAAAGCAACTGGCAAATGGACGTTTATGAGTGGCATTTTATTGTTGGAGTCTATGATGGCACATATTCTTCCACTCACGCTGAAATTACTATACATATCTATGATGAAGGATATTCAGAATCCAAAATAATTCCAAAATGGACAAGCCGAGATTCGACCAACGTGGTTTCAATCGGAGGAAGAGAAACTAATCTATCCTTTTTTGGTCCTTTCACGTGTATTGATGGCACAATCGATGAAGTGAAAATATTTGACCACAAACTCACAAATCAGGAATTGAATAATCTCTATATTTATAATGGTGACCCAACTACGGGTATTATTTATTGGAAAGAATAGAATGAGGTGATATATGAAAGAATTAGGAAATATCAATCCAGAAAGACAGATGTTCGTCTGGTGGTCAAAGATTAGATGGTTTATTGTCATTGTTTTATTTGCGATCGGGATATTGCGAACGAACCAGGTTCAACAAACTTATCCCGTAATTGTTTTTATCGCAACATTCCTTGGCATCAGTATTTTGAACATTCTTTATCAACTACAAATTTTGAAGACAAATAATTTGATCGGCGCTATCCAAGTTATATTGGATATTGTATTCGCAACATTGGTCGTTCATTTGACAGGTGGTTTAAATAGCTCATTTGTCTGGATATATTTACTCGCAGTGATCACAGCTAGTCTATCTATCGAGGGTTATGGCGGTTTTCTGTCGGCGATCATTGGAAGTTTGTGTCTTGTTTTTCTAATTCTGATCTACAATTTCGGCTGGTTGATCCCTCTCGATTCAATGGATAATGCTAACACTGCTGATCAAACGGTTTTCATCTTATCCTACACTGGATTATTCACAGGAATTGCCTTTATATCTTCTCATATCAGCGCTATCTTGAAAAAATTGTTTAGAGCTTCTTTGGAAAATGAACAATTTGTTCAGGAAAGAGATCAGGAAATATCCAAAAAGCAGGAAATTTTGATCAGAAATTCTTCCTTACTGAGCGAATATCAAAAAGTCGTGGATTTAGCTGCAAATATTGCTAATATCGATCATGATATCAATAATCCTTTGACCGTTATTTCGCTTTCGATCAGAAAGATAATGAAAACAGCAAAAAAATATCAAGATGAAAAATTAGAAAAAGCTGGAACGCAAATGACCGAAGCAATAAATCATATCACAAAAATATTAAAACAATTAAAAAAATTAAGAGATTTGAGTCTGATCCAAGATAGATTACAGAAAGAGGAAAAGGTATGAAAAAACATATTTTAATTGTTGATGACGAAGCAAGCATCCGAGAACTTTGCAAAGAATTGTTAGAAGAAGAAGGTTATAAAGTTAGTGTAGCTGTTGATGGACAAGAAGCTTTGGATAAAATGGAATATGACGTTTTTGATCTTTTTCTGATCGATATGGCAATGCCGCGTATGGGCGGTTTTGAATTGATGAAAAAAATAAAAGAGATCCAACCTTTGGCAGTGATCGTTGTATTAACCGGATTTTCCAGTATCGAAGGCGCTGTGAAAGCAGTTCATGCTGGCGCTTATCAATATCTATCAAAACCGATCAATGCAGAAGAATTATTCGAAGTCGTGAAAGCTGGTTTGAAACATGCCGATGACCTGTATGGTCCTATCCAAAAAGCTTTCGAACCGGGTAGTGATAAAGTTCAAAAAGGCGAACCGATCATATTACATGGTTTTTCTCCAGAAGAAAAAATGGAATTTATGGAACTGGGTATCGTAAAAAAATTCGAGCCATCAGACAACATTCCGCTCAGTAAAGATCAATATGGTTCGATCATAATCATCGAAAATGGCGATATCTCAGTTTGGTTGAGCAATACAATCGTGGATTATCTTCAAAAATGGGATTCGGTGGGCGAGGAAAGTTTCATCCTCACAGGCACTTCTCTGATATCCCTGAGAGCAGAAACAAAGGTGAAAATCCGCTATTTCAGTCGAAAAAAAATATTGGATTTCTTTGCCTATAAAGGTGAAAAATTATTGAAACGCTTCATGATAAATCTGGTCAATGCTTCGCATTTCAAATGGCGCAAAGCAGCGCAAAGGATCGTGATGCTGAAATTGATCGGTCAACAATAAAATCTTGGAGAAAAAAAGAGCAGCTTATCCCAATAATTATTTTTTTAGTTTTGTGAGACTCATATCTTTTTGAAAGGAAGATAGTTACACCTTATTATCATAAAATACGTATTGCTATTGAAATAAATATAACTTATTAAATATGATAACTTTATAAATATTAATCTTGACATAATTCTGGTCATTCTCTCTCTTTACTCAAAAAATATACTCGAGAAGGTGTATGGTATGAGTTTGTCGTTCTTATCTGAAATGCAGGTCGCCCTACCAGAATATCTGCAGGGAACCGCAAGATTTCAAAATATCAATAAGATGATCACGTTCAATTCTTCATGGAAACAAGAATCTTATTATGAACTAAAAAACATCTTATTGCACATGAGAAAGATCAATGCTTCTGATGTTGATTTCGGCGGGCCTGGTTCAAACAGCAAAGTGTGGTTCAGAGTTTATGGCAGAAAAAATCCATCTTCTCAAATCTCAACCTACACCGAAGATGAAGTATCTGCAATTCTTTTGAGTATTCTCACAGATCAGCAAAAAGTTCTTCTTTTCAACGACAAAAATGTGGATTTTTCTCTGAGTCTGATCCTGGCGAAAGGTGAAGAAGCCAGCCGCTTTCGTGGTGATATTTACTACGAAAGGAACAGTCTGGTAGCAAATTTTCGCAGAATAAATCAGGAACTATTCACCATCGAATCACTCGAATTTCCAAATATAATCACCAAACGTTTCAATCTGAAATACGAAAAATCGGGGCTTTTTTTGATCACGGGAATTACTGGCTCTGGAAAAAGTTGCACGCTCGATTCTATCGTCGATATGAACAATCATCAAAATGAATCGCACATTGTTATTATCGGCAATCCCATCGAATATATTCATCGATCGGACAAAAGTTTGGTCCGTCATCGAGAGATTGGAGAAGATGTGATCAGTTTCGAAGAAGGAACTTATCAAGCGCTGCGGCAAGACCCAGATATAATCGTGGTCGGTGAAATGAGAGATCGAAAAACAATCGCTACCGTTTTGGAAGCAACAGATAGCGGACACAAAGTTTTTTCTACAATGCACACCAGTTCTGCAATTGACAGCATTCACAGATTGATCGCAGAATTCCCTCCTTTGGAACAAGAGAGAGTACGTTATCGTCTGGCCGATACTCTCAAAGTCATTGTTTCTCAGAAATTAATCCCAAATATTGAAAACAAGCTGGTGATGTGCAAAGAGATCTTATCGGTCGATGATTCCGTGAAGGCAGCGATCAAAAACAAAAATATTGGTGAGATATATCAGATGATCACCGAGGGTAAGAAAAAAGGAATGATCTCTCTGGAACAAGACCTTTTCAACAAATATAAACAAAAGATCATCACAAAAGAAACGATGATAAATTATGCTAACAACAAAAAGCGCATCAATCAATTATTGAAGTATTAACGAAAGATGAAACAGAATAAGAGAAAGATCGCTTTTGGGATAGCCAAAGATGGCTTCAATTTGAAATTGGCACAATTAGTGCAGGAAGCTAAAACCATCAAGATCCAAGCTTTGGAAGAAACGCTGATCTCTACTCCACTTTTCCGTGAAGAAAAACTCGATACCGCAGAAGCTATCTCCGAAGAAGTAGAAACAAGTTCTGAAGAAGAGATCGATATGCCCGAGATTTCCGATCTTGAAGATAACGATTTCGAAATTCCTGGCCTTTCCGATTATAATAAAGATGAATCGGTTCAAAAAGAAGAATCTGGCTATTTACCAGGCTTCAAAGAATTCCAAAATTTCCTGCAGATATTTCCTTTGAACAGCGGTAAAATATCGTTGAATACAGAAGATGATAAAATTTCCTATTTGGATTTTGATAGCGATTTTGGCAAAAAAAATGTCAGAAAAAAACTATCTAAAGAAATGCTGACTTCCGATGAGATCAAAGCCAAGAATTTCACTATCGATTTTATCCAGAATAGCGATAAATCAGGCTTGGGATTTGTGCAAAGAGGAAGCTCCGAGCTTTTCCGTGCCTTGCAAGAAATCAACACAATTTTGACTAAAGAACGCTATTTTTATAGTTATCAAGATACGAACGAAATTGCTTTGATGAATTTAATCCGCCACAATTATAATTTTCCTGATGATGAATACGTTCTCATTCTTTACATTGGTGAAGAATATAAAGCCGGGATCGTGATGAAAAATAAAGAATACGTGAAAAATTTTCCCATCATCGTTCCTGACAGCGATAAAACTTCTGTGCTACAAACAGTTTATTCCAAAGTGATGTTGGAACAGGATATTTCAGATATCGTCATTTCTAAAAATATCATTATTGCTGGTGAATATGTGGAAGACGGGGATATCGAATTTTTCAAAGATAAAGCAGCTGAAGATGATAATATCGAAAGATTGAAATTACCAAATATTCAGGTTCATTCCGAAACGCAGGAAATAATCACGCCGGAGATGATCGCTAAATTCGCCATTCCCATTTCTTTGGCCTGGAAAACTTTGGACAGCAAAAACAAAGACTTCTATTCTTCCAATCTAATTCCAACCAAAATAATTGAAGATCAAAAATATTTCAAGATCGCCTGGCACGGATTCATTATCTTGATCGCAATTTTTTATTTCGCCTTTCAGGAAACGATTAAAAATCTGGAATTGAAACAAGATATCAAAAGATTGACGCGCAGTAATTACAATGTGGAACGGCAACTTTCCAAAAATCGCGAGATTATCACACGTTTAAATGAAATAAAAACCGACATTTCTGCAATTGAGACGAGTATTAAAAAGATCGACAGCATCGTGCAAAATAAAAATCAGTGGCACTACATCATTGATAGATTATCCCAATCCTTACAAAAAAATCCCTTGAGCTGGCTAAATGATATTTCCAGCAATAACGAAGGCTTTGAGATTCATGGGTTCACCTCTTCGCGCCGTAATCTACTAGATTTTTCTCAACTTTTTCCTTCTGGAAAATTGTCTAACGTAGCCAAAATGGATGTGCAAGAAATGGATATCTGGAAATTTGATCTTTTCTATTCCTATCCTGATCGCGAAGAACTGGCAAAACAAATGCGTACAGAACAAAAACAAAAAGTTGAATCGCAGGTCGCACAGATCGAAAAAAATGAAAAAATCAGCGAACCAACGCCCACCGCTAATGGCATCAGAAGAAAATACAATGAGATTCTCTCCGAGTATTTTGCTGGCAATTTTCAATCTGCCTATGAAAAATTCAGCGCTTTCATCCAAAATCATAAATCTCACGAATTAGCTTATGATGCTCGTTATTTCCTGGGAGAAATCCTCTACCAGTTAAACCGAATCCCCGAGGCAAAAAAAGTTTTTCAGGATATTTATAATATTTATTCATACAAATCTGCCGATGCTCTTTTGATGTTGGGAAATTGTAGTCAAAAAGAAAATAATATCGGGCAAGCAAAAAAATATTGGCAGCAGCTGATCAGAGAATTTCCCGAGAGCTCGGTCGCCAAAGCAGCAAAGTATAAAATGCAAAAACTACGGGTGAAATAAAAATGTCTTTTGCACTTCGAAACTCCTTGATACTCGCTGTCTTACTGGCTCTTGTTATCATTGGATTCACTTTGATGAATTCAAAATCAGTGAAAAGATTAAAGGAGATCGAAGCATCCTATAACATGAATAATCAACAGCTGGAAAACTTGAAAAGAGAAAATCCTGATCTGAAAGATAAAGAAGAGATCATTCGCTCTCTTGCTGAACTGCGCGAAAAAGTCAAAGAAGAAAGCAAGATCATCAGCCGAGAAAATACTCCCACTCTCACTTTTCAATATCTGCTGGATATTTGCGATAGATTCTGTCCCGATCTGACTTTTGATTTCCAGCTCACACGCAGCGGCGTCGTCGATGATGTCAAATTCAATAGTTACACCGTGAATGGAAAAGCTCCGGTGCAATCTGTTTATACTTTCATTTATCAGATCGAGAATCAAATTTTGCTATACACTATCGAATCAATTAAACTGGAAGAAGAATTGGTCGAAGGTATTTCCACAAAAAATGTAATCTTCACGATCGTGCTCAATGCTTATTTCAGCAGTGAAGCACAAACTTTCAAAGATGCATATTTGCGTAATCTTCCCCAGAAAAACATCAATTATGATCCATTATTTTCAAGAATTCACGCTCCGATCCCCGATGAAGAACAGGATAAAAAGCTCGACACTCATACCTGCACTTTGATTGGCTTAACACCAGAAAAAGCTTTCCTGAAAGATGCTCAAGGTAAGATCCATATTTTGGAACAAGGCGATAAAGTTGCCTACGGATATTTACATACGATCAATTGGGAAGAACAATCCATCTTGTTCAAAATCAACGAGATAGGCATCACGCAGGATCAAAAAGTTATTATGAATGAAAAGGACGAATAATATGAAAAAAATTGTTCTAATTCTATTACTACTAATTCTCGTTCAAATGGCTCAAAGTCAGAATAAATTTGAATACACTATACCCAAAGATATATCTTCTGCGGAAAAGATCACGATCTCGCGGGAAACCAATATCGTGGAAGCCTTGCAAACGATCGATGTGCTTTCCGAACAATTTGTTGATAAAAAGATCATCAATATGAGTTCAACAGATAGGCCCATCGGAATTCAGATCAATCAGCTATATTGGAAAGAAGCGCTTGTACTCCTGACCACCGTATTTGATCTCGATATCGAAGAATTGCCAGGTTCGTTCATTATCAAAGATAAAGAACCAGAAGTCGTCAAAGAAGATATGATCTCGATCAAATCAAAGCAAGTGCGTATTAATGCTGTCATTTTTCAGGCAGACCGCTCAATCTCAAAAGCGATCGGAATTGACTGGAGCACGATCGTTAATGGCGAAGTGCAGGCAACAGTAGATTTTAATGCTGCCGGCAACGTCGCTTCCGATCTGATCCAAGCTTCGGGTGGAACCACGATCGATGCTGGTGATAATTTGACGATCAACGTCAATACTTTCATCAAAGTTCTGGAAGCAAATGAAAAAGGCACACTGATCGCGAAACCGAACATAATCGTTGTGAGCACAAAAGAAGGTTTCATCCAGGTTGGCGAAGATTTTTCAGTGAAAACGACAGATGATGCAGGGAATATCAGCGATGAATTTTTCTCAACTGGGATCATCTTGCGCGTCACCCCGACAGTCATCGAAGAAGAAGGCGAAGAAGCGATCTATCTGGAAACTCGCGTTGAAAATAGTCAGGCAACGCCCGGCGAGATCTCCACGATCATCACAAAAAGTGAATCTACCACTGAAGTTCTGCTCTATGACGGTGAAGAAACCGTGATCGGTGGATTATATAACACCGAAGAAAAAGTCACCCGCAATGGCGTTCCTTTCCTGAAAGACTTGCCCTGGTGGTTTTTCGGACTGCGTTATCTTTTTGGATATAACGGCACTGAGAAAGCAGAAAAAGAGATGATCATAATTTTGAAAGCAGAGATCATCCAGACACTTGAAGAACGTCAAAAAGCTAACCTTCCCACAAAAAAACAGATAGAAAATAGCAAAAAGGAAAATGAAAAAGTGCGCGGTTATTTTGAAGAAAAAAAGAAGGAGCAAGAATGAAAAATCTCCTCTGGTTTTCCTTACTCATCTTTCTTCTTAATTTCCTCTTCAGTTGCGATAATGTGACTTCTCCCACCGAAAATGACGCTCCAACCGATCTCGAGATCGAAGTAATTTCCAATAATCAATTCAAATTGAGCTGGTTTTACAACAAGACAACAGAAGACACGATCACATTTCACATTGCCAGAAAAGTGGGAGAAGGTGGCTGGAACGAAAACTATGCGGAAGTTGAAGGCGATGTCTTTCAATTTATCGATAATGATGTTTCTGCTATCGATAATAAGATTTACGCTTACAAGATCCGCTATTTCAATACCAACGAAAAAGAGTATTCAGTCTTTTCCGAAGCAATTGCCTATTTTTCGCCCTTCACCTATCCGAGCGATCTCCAAATCGAGCAAACAGCACAGAAAGAAATCACGATCACCTGGACTGATAATTGTATTGGAGAACAAGGTTATAAACTCGATAAGAAAATTAATGATGAAAACTGGCAAAATGAATATATCATCTTGAATCCTGATCTGGAAATTTTTCTGGATCAATCGGCAATGTTTGATTCTCTGGAATATCGTGTTTACGCTTTTTTTGGAATCTCTAGATCTGAAAAAATAGCTGATACCTTGTTCACCACATTGATGCCACCTTCCAATCTGACATCCTCACTTCCTGATCATCATAAAGTTCGCTTGAATTGGCTGGATAATAGCGACGGTGAGGAGAAATTCGTGATCGATAAGAAAGTAGGCGAACTTGACTGGCAGGAAAATTTTGCTCAAGTTGATAGCAATCTAACGACGTTTGTTGATGATATCTATCTATCCTGCGCAACCTTGCAGTATCGCGTGAAAGCAGTTCTGAATGAAATTTCGTCACCCTATTCCAATATTGATACGATAAATGTTCGTCTTAATATCGTCGGAGAATTGGAAACTCCCGGACAGGCAAATCAAGTTTTTATACCAGAATGGACAGCTTTCCTGGCGGACAATTATGAAGGTTTGCAAGTTGTGGACTGTAACAATCCCAATTCCCCGCAGATCACGCAAAATTATCCACTTCCTGATCGCACCCTTTCCGTTTTTGTGCAGGATAATTTTGCTTATGTAGCAACCCACAGCGGAATATCCTCTCCAGGCATGCTTTCCATCTTGGATATAACCGATCTGAACAATCCTATCATAACTGGTTCTGCCAGTACTCAGGGAATTCCAAAACATCTTTTCAGTGCTGGAGATTATGCCTTTCTGGCAGAAGGCGAAAACGGTCTTTCCGTGATGTATATCGCAGCTTCCACTCCAGGCTATCTGGCAAATTATCCGCTGGAAGATGCACGTAAAGTTTTTGTTAACAACGACAATATCGCTTTTGTGGCAAAAGGGATGTATGGTCTGGCGATCCTCGATGTGAGTAATCCTGCTTCACCGCAATTGATCACAGAAATATCTACTGATGGTCTGTGCAACGATGTTCATTCTTACGAAAATGAACTTTTTCTGGCTGATGGTGAAGAGGGATTGCAAATCTTGGATATAACAGATTTAACAAATCCTATAAATATCAAAAATATTAAAACAAATGGATTTGCCTTTGGCGTGACTGCTGACGAAGAATATATCTATCTCGCTGATAAAGAAAAAGGACTTTTTGTTATTGACAGATCGCAGCCTGATTCGATATATATTCTGGGTAGTCTCGAATTGGAAAATGAACCCAGTTCAATCCATCTGTCTGGTAGTTATGTTTATATCACCGATGAGATCGGTTTGAAGATCATTCAGGTGAAAGAGTAATTTTATATAGGGGAAATTATGAAAAAAAGTTTTTTAATTATTTTTGTTTTGTTAGCGATTTTGTGTTTTGCGGATACAAATATCCCGGCCGGAAGCGTTAACGGCACATGGACTCAAGCTGGCAGTCCCTACATCATTCAAGGTGAAATTCAAATCGATAATGGTGATCTGCTCAATATTGAACCCGGCGTTGAAATTATTTTCGAGGGACATTACAAATTTCTTGTTTATGGAAGACTGCTTGCTTTAGGTGATTCTTTGAATTTCATCACTTTCACCGCTCAAAATTCTGTGACAGGCTGGCATGGACTTCGTTTCTACGATTCCAACTCAAATTATCAGGATAGCTCAAAAGTGCACTATTGCGAATTCACTTATGGAAAAGCAACCGGCACTGCTCCCGATTATCAAGGCGGTGCGCTTTATTGCATCAATTCTTCTGATATTTCAGTGAAAAATTCTATCTTCTCAAACAATTCAGCCACGACTGGTGGAGCTATCTATTTGGAATACTCTGATCTGAACTTTGAACATTTGACCGTCACAGAAAATAATGCTTCAGGCTCAGGTGGCGGGATCTATCTGAAAAACTCCTCGCCCACAATAAGTTATGGCGATATTTCGGATAATAACTCAACCTTCGATGGTGGCGGCATAAACTGTTTCGCTTCCGATCCTACTCTAGAAGGAATCTTACTTTCTGATAATCAAACAGAGTGGAACGGAGGTGGTATCGCGGCTTACAACAATTCTGACGTAAATTTGATCAACGTCACTTTCACGCAAAATATCGCTTTCCAGGAAGGATGTGGCGTTGCTGCTCTCTATAATTCTGATGTCTATATTTTGAATTCCATCGTTTGGGAAAATGATGAACACCAGCTTTTCGTCGCGTCCACTGCGTCAATGACGATCGGTTATACAGACGTGATGGACGGACAAAACGGCGTCTTTGTTTCAGGTGATGGCGTTTTGAACTGGAACGATGGAAACATCGACAGCGATCCGGAATTCACCAATCCTCTTCTCGATGATTTTTCTTTGCAGCCAACTTCACCCTGCATCGACAGTGGTAGCCCCGATCCGCAATATAACGATCCTGACGGCAGCCGCAACGATATGGGAGCAATATTTTTTCATCAAACTGGAATTAAAGGACTTGTCACTTTCGCTACCGGCTCTACAGGAAATGTAGAAGAAGTAGAAATATCCATTTCTGGCACTTCTTCTGTCACAACTTATCCGAATGCAAATGGCGTCTTTTTTTCCAATCTTGAACCGGGAACTTACAGCGTAACAGCTTCTTTGGTAGGTTTCACGCCCAATCCTCTTGTCTATTCAAATTTAATTTTAGATGAAGGTGAATTGATTTCCGGTATCGATTTTGAAATGACTCCTGTTTTACCTGGAACGATAGAAGGAACAGTCGATTTGAACGGAACAGGAGTTATAGAAAATGTGGAAATCAGCGCTGGTCAGGTCACGACAAATCCCTTTTTAGTAGAAGATCCACCCTATTCCTATTATTATTATATTTTGGAAATTGCACCAGGTTATTGGGATGTGACCGCTTCTTTAGCTGGATTCCAAGATTCCACCTATTATGACGTTCCTGTTCAATCCAGTCAAATTACGGGAGACATCAATTTCATTTTAGAGCCAATTCCTTATATCGGCACAATTGAAGGAACTGTTCAATTACGTGGTGGAACAGGAAATGTAGAAAATGTGGAGATCACTGCTGATACTGTCACTGTTCATCCCGATGCTTCTGGATTTTATCATATGGAGATCAGGACAGGATTACATGATGTGACAGCATCATTGCCTGGTTATGCTGAGATCACCAGAGAAGATGTTCAAGTGGTCTATCAAGAAACAGAGATCATCGATTTCACTATGTTGCCCTGGGATATAATTCCTGGAACGCAATATGTGGAAACATTTTATATCACAAGTTCTTTGGACGGAAAATTTGTGGACAATAGAAGCTCTAATCAGTTGGCTGCCTTTGGGCCTGGCGGTGATTCCGATTGTCGTGGCGTTGCTGTCTGGGAAGATGGATCACATCCGCTCTGGGATTTGCAAACAAATTATTGGGAATTACCCGGTTATTGGTATTTAACTGTCATCAGCAATAATAATTCTGGCGAACAGATCAATTTCAAATTGTATGAATCGGAAACGAATAGTATCTATCAAGCTTATGAATATGTGAATTTTGAAGATAATATGATCGCTGCGATCAATCTCACCATGCCTTCTCCGATCAGACAGCAGGAATTTGAATTGATCCCAGAATGGAGTTGGATATCCTTCAATCTTCGTCCTTTCAATTATGCCGTCGCTGATATCTTCAATCCACTCACTCCAAATCTCATTTATCAAATCAAAAATCAAACACATTCCCATACCTACGATCCTGTTTTGGGATGGACCGGCGATCTACCCACGATAGCTAATGGAGAAGGTTATCTGGTCTATATGAATCAAGGAACTGACTCTTTCATTTTTAGCGGTGAACGATTGAATCCTTTCACGCATCAAATCTCTATGACAGAAAATTGGAACTGGGTAAACTACTATCCGGTCAGTCCACGTTCAATCGAAAATGCTATGGAAAGCATTCTGGAAAATGTAATCCTGGTGAAAGATCAAACGCAATCTGCCACTTTTACCGGAACAGCCTGGATTGGCGATCTCACAACAATGCAACCCGGAACAAGCTACAAAATACAGATGGCAGCAGAGGACGTGCTCACTTACAAAGGTGGCGATCCTTACGGCTCTGCAGAAAATTATCAGCCCTTCATTCCAGAAAACTGGGAAATGCTGGAGGGAAATCGATCCAACATGATCATCATGGCAGAAATTTATCTCGAAGAAGATTTGATCGTGGATCCAC
>JAGYMQ010000026.1 GCA_018400535.1 Candidatus Cloacimonadota bacterium | reverse complement strand
AATTTTCCTGAAATCCTAACCCCCCGATGAAATGTTCAACAAATTGAATTTCATAGGGCAAGCCAGCCCTTCCCTTTTCGCAAAAGGGAAGGGAGAATAATTTTTACAGAGCTCAATGTAACTCGAAGTTCCAATGTTGAGCATTTACAATGACTCGCCATTTGAACAATCGGAAGACCTACGGACATTCCGATGTTCACCATCTTTCTTACCAAAGTTTTTCAATTCCAAACTTAAATATTTATTCCTAGAAGCTGTCATTTCACCTCTTCCGACTTCGCTATGCTCAGCCACCTTCTCCAGAGGAGAAGGAAAAGTTTCTTTGAACTCTGCATTTTCTTCTCCCTCTCCGCTTGTGGAGAGGGCCGGGGTGAGGCCGAAACAAACGATTTCCGCAAAAGAAAAGATAGAAACCACGAATTTACGCGAATTGACACAAATTTCACGGAATGAAGATCAGAATTGATCTTATAATTAAAAATTCAAAATTAAACATTCAAAATTTTCCCCGCTCTTTTTCCCTTCTCCCTTCTCCCTTTTCCCTTTTCCCTTTTCCCTTTTTCCTTCTTCCTTCGACTCCGCTCAGGATGACAGATTAAATAGGATTTTGGGTGTTGGGGTGTTGGGGTTTTGGGTGTTGGTAATTTATTCAGGATGATAAATAATTTCTTACTTTCAACTTTCAACCTTTCAACTTTTCTTTCCCTTTTCCTTCTTCCCAAATCCTATCTCCTATCTCCCCATTCTTCTTCCTTATCTTAGTTTCTCTTTGTCCAAAAAAATTCACAAAAAATTCTTTAGACTTTTCCAATTCAATGTATTATAATTCTTATTTAATCATTTCCTGAAAAAATTCCCGTTTATAAAATCTATGGAAAGCAAACTATGGAATGATTTCCATAATATGGTGAGATGGCCATAGTTAATTTATTCTCAATATGTCGTAACTCCTTTAATAACAATTGAATATAAATTCTTTTCCAAAAATTCTATTTGGCACGCAATATGCAAATATTACCTGTGAATTGTTGTTAAGGAGATATTATGAAATTAGTTTTATCAGTTTTTTCAGTTTTATCTTTATCATTCTTATATTCTCAAGCGATCATTATCGATCATACCTGTACAGACCATACCCAGATACCAGCTTCTGTCATCGACGATATTCAATCTAATATTAAATGGCATTATGCTCACACTTCTCACGGTGAACAATTAACCTGGGGTTTGCAATTTCTGGAAAATGATGATCCATCTCTTGCTTATGAAGTCGGTTCATCCTATCTTCCCGATCTTTCTGATGAACTTTGCATTTTTGATGGACAGGAATCGGCTACCTACATCACTCCCGACCTTTACTGGCAAACTCCCTACGGACTCGGGTTAACCCAGGATGTAATTGATAACAATCCATCCATAAATCTTTCACAATGGGCTTTCTGTACACAATTGAATTATTATACCGAAGCGCAAGTACAGGATTATCTCGATGCGATGGCAGGATTGGAAATCGCTAATCCCGATGTAAGATTTATCTATATGACAGGAAACGCACAGGCGGATGGAGCAGAGGGTTATAACCGCTATTTGCGCAATGAGCAGATAAGACAGTATTGCATCGATAATGAAAAGATACTATTCGATTTTGCAGATCTGGATTGCTGGCATGACGGCGTAATGAATTCTTATTCCTACTCAGGAAATACCATTCCCCTGCAACACACTGCTTATGATGCAGATATTTACGGACATACTAATGAGTTATCATGTCGTCAGAAAGGAAGTGCAGTTTGGTGGATGCTGGCAGTTCTATCCGGCTGGAATGGTCCTTCGGGCTATTCTGTTTCTCCTGAGGAGATAGATTTCGACGATGTTTTCATCGGAAATTCTGGAACTGAGATATTTTCGATCACCAATCTCGATACGATCCCGATAACCATCGATAGTATAATATGTGACACTCCAGAATTTGATCTTTCCTATAACAGCAGTGATCTTGCTGGTGTTTCTCTCGCTGTCGGTGAAATCAGAAATGTGGAAGTTACCTTTTCACCATTAGCTGAGCAAAGTTATGCCGGAATTATTACTCTCTATTCTGCTCAAACAGAGAATGATACGGTAGAAGTTTTCGGAAATGGCATAGAAGAACCTGAACCACCAAGCTATAGCGTCGAACCATCAACGATTTCTTTCGGCTCTGTCTTGATCGGTAATACCCAGAATGAGACAATTACTATTTCCAATATAGTTGCAGAACCTGTAACGATAGATAGCCTGATCACCGACGATTCTGTTTTCACACTCACAGATCTGGGAATCGATCTGGCGGGATTCACACTTGCTGCAGGAGAAAGTAGAGATATTCAGGTCAGCTTTGCTCCTGTTGCTGAAATTTTATACACAGCAAATCTAACTATCTATTCCAATTCCACAGAAAATTCTATTATCCCATTAAATGGAGTAGGATCTTCTGGTGGAGCTTATCACGTTTCCGGTGATGTAAGCGGGATCTGGAATTACAGCACGATCTACGTGGATGGAAATATCAGCATTTCCGATGGTAACACATTACAGATAATTCCAACTTCCGGTGGTACTAACGTCATATTTTCCGGATATTATCAATTCAGTATTTCAGGTCAATTGCTTGCCGAAGGAAGCGAAAGTGATAAGATCAATTTTCTTGCAGCAGATCCTGATACAGGTTGGAAGGGAATGCGGTTTTATAATTTAAGCTGGAACACAACGGATAGTTCCAGCGTAGTTTTCTGCAATATACAAGATGGAATTGCTTCCGGCAGTGGATATGACGGTTATGGTGGAGGGATTTTTGCAACATATTCTTCACGTTTGAAAGTTCAAAATTGCATTATCGAAAATAATACAGCCGTAAATGGGGGAGGGCTTTATCTGGAAGGTTCTCAACCGATACTCAAAAATTTGATCATCAGGAATAACAGTGCTTCCGGAAATGGTGGTGGTATTTATTCTCATTATTCTTCACCCCAATTGAATCATTTGGAGATAACCAATAACTCGGCGGTCAATGGATCGGGAGTTTACTTCTTCGGCGAAGATAGCGGTAATCCAAGTTTGATAAATTGCACGTTAAGTGAAAATACCGCTACCACACAGGGCGGAGCAATATTTATCGAGGACTGGGCAAATCCGGTTTTAAATAACTGTATATTATGGAATAATACTCCCGATGAGATCAATATTGGAAATGGGACAATAACGGCGACCTATTCGAATATTATGGGTGGATTGACAGGAAACGGCAATATCGACGATAATCCATTATTTGTCGATGCAACAACAGGTGATTTCCAGCTCACATCTTCTTCTCCCTGTATAGATAGCGGAGATCCTGGTTCACCAATCGATCCCGACGGTACGAGATGTGATATGGGAGCATATTTTTTCAGCATTCTGGAAAGTCCTGAAAATGTTGACATTTTAATCGATGAAATTAATATTCACCTAACGTGGGATGAGGTAACCGGAGCAATTTCCTATAAGGTTTATTCTTCAGACCATCCTGATGCGGTATTCACAGAAGATACAAGTGGTAGTTTCGATGGTTCAAGTTGGATTGCACCGATCCCAAATTCAAAAAAGTTTTATTATATAAAGGCAATTAGAAACGAATAATTAGGAGGAAAAATGAAAAAAAGGAATTTATGTTTAGTTTTGTTATTTATCCCGTTGATTGTATTTGCAGTGGATTATTACTACGTTGATATTGCAGGTAGTAACGTTACGGGTGATGGCAGCGAAGGAAGGCCCTGGGGAACAATTCAACATGCGATCGATAATGTTACCGACCCGGCTGATAATGATATTGTGATCTACATCTCGGCTGGAACATTTAATCTGTGGGATGGAGTTACGACTAATACAATTACAATTGGTGAAGTTCACGATCTAACACTTCAAGGTGCTGGTGCTGATGAAACAATTGTTCAGGGTCACGCAATTCAGGGTTCAGCCAATGGCAGGATATTTAGCATTAGCTCTAATTTTGGTGATGTTTCCTTACATGGTATGACAATCAGACACGGTAATATATGGACCGAAGGTGGTGCTATCGATGCTGATGACCATACATATCTTTATATTCAGGATTGTAATATCTGCTATAATCATGCAGACGACAGGGGCGGGGCAATTGTAAACAATAGTGGATGTTTTATGGGTATCTATAATAGTTCAATTCATCATAATACAACCGATGGAGATGGTGGTGCAATCAGTAATTACGAGCATGTTCATGTTACTTTTTCTCCACAATTAGATATTGCAAATTCTACAATTAGCCACAATTATGCAGCAGAAGATGGCGGTGGTATCCACGCATATTCTAATGATTTCGGTTTCAATCCTGGAAGCAGGCTTCATCTTGATAATGTAACAATTAGTGAAAATGATTCTGGGACACGTGGTGGTGGAGTTTGTATTGGACGCGAGGCTTCTTGTGAAACTATAAATAACACAATTATCGCCAACAATACCTCTGATTCAGGTGATGGTGAGGATTTTTATTATTATGGTGATTTTATTAATGATGAAGGATATAATATTGTAGAATATTCAGATGGCTATGACTTTAGTACAAATGGAACAAATTACACCGGTCATCAACCAGGCCTTAATTTGAGTTCTACTTTAAATCTAAATAATTCAGTAAATGGAACTTATACATTGAAGACCACTTCAGGAAGTATTGCTATAGATAATGGTGATGGCTCAATTTACGATCAACGCTACGCTCCCTGCAATGATGATAAGGATATTGGAGCGTACGAATGGTGGGCAGATTCAGGTGATTATCCCAGAGAACCATCAAATCATGTTACAGGTTTCTCTGCTGAAGCGCAAATAGATATTTCTATAGATCTATCCTGGACAGAAAACGATGGCGATATTCCACCGGATGGCTATTTGATAAAGGCTTCTACTAATCCAATTTTACCCCCAGACGATGATACCGCGCCTGCCGATGATACAGATCTTACCGATGGTGACGGCAATGTTATAGTAGCTGATGGAACAACTTCTTACACTTTCAGCAACTGCAGCAGTTCAACAACTTATAATTTTGCTATTTATCCTTATACTGATTCATATGGTTATTATGATTACAAAACAGATTATGATGCATCGATATATGTTGATGCTACTACTGAAAAAACAGAACCAACCAATCATGTAACTG
>JAGYMQ010000025.1 GCA_018400535.1 Candidatus Cloacimonadota bacterium | reverse complement strand
TTTCATTGTTATCTGTGATGACAACGTTGTCATCGGTAGTAGATAAAGTTGCGGAAACGTTTGATGCATTATCAGAGCCGAGATTTTCCAATGTCATTTCCAGAGAGATAGATTCGCTATAATCAACGATTCCGTCGTTATTTCCTGCAGAATCATCTATTGTCATATCTGAACAGACGACATAAGCGCCGCCAGGTGGGATAACATCAACATTATCATTATAAATCGTATTCAAATTAAAACCAGTTACGACCATTGTGCAAGCGCCAGCTTCCAGATCATGTGAGATCGTCACATTTCCAGCAGCGTCAGAGACTCCTGAATAGATATCATCACCTTGTGAAAGAGAAACGATTGCGCCTTCGACAGGTGAGCCATTTGCTGTGATGATCGTAGAAAAATCCAAACCCATTATAATATTTTGATTTGAAAGTGTAATATCGGCTGGTGCATCCGTTCTGATCTGTAGAGAAGGATCTCCAAAAAGGTGCCAATGTTGCATTTCATCCAAACCACCAGACATATCTTCCATGACCATCAGAATCGAACCATTGAAACCGAGAGCTCCGATCGTAGTTTTTTGCACATCAATGTTCATCCCATTTTGTCCCGGATGAGCGCTGTAATCGTAGCCACCGATTAAAAGGTCGTTGATATAATCTTGGCCGATCATTGGTGGTGCCCAGCTCATGTTGATCGTGGAAGCCATCATGCCGACAGCTCCGCCGCCGGATTTTTTTAACCAGGCTTCAGCAAAACATTCTGTAGAATGAAAAGCACCGTTTACACAGGCAACGGAAATAATGAAGGGTAATTTGTCGCCGTTTGTAAGGCTGCCAACTGCTGAATTATTGAAACCGGAAGTGACCCAACTTGTCGTCGAGCCATGTCCACAATAATTGATGATTGTCAAGCCGTCATTCACAGGTGTGGAAACTTGACTCATTGAAGGATATTGATAAGCTTCAGCGACTTCAGTGTAGGTGAAAGGTAGCAGTCTATCTTCTTTGATAATATCGATGTGTTCCCAATCTGCTTCGCCATCATCACCGATTCCACTTCCTTGTTCTGAACCGATTCCCAGACCTTTGCTATACCAATTTCCATTAGGATCGGGATCGCGTTCATAAGTTATGGTTTTATCAACTTGCGTTGTGACGTCAGCAGCGCTATTTGCAGAAAATCGTCCGATAATAATATCTGGATAAACATCAGTTCCGACCACGCAACCCATTGTAGGATCGGTAGGTGCTCCACCTGTTTGATCTCCAGAAATATCTGCCCAATCACCTACTAACAGAACATAGACAATGTCATCATGATTGGAAAATTGGGTGGAAATATTAGAGCTGACATTTGTTCCGGCAACGACTTCTTCAGTATAAACCGTGTAACCTTTTTCTCTTTTCCAGTCAATATAAGGCTGGATAGCTGTTGCGTCTCGATTGGTGTGGATAACTAAGATCGAACCGAATTCATCGATCTCGTTTTCAAATCTGGTTTCTTCAAAATTAATAAATGCAGTGTGGTAAATATTTGTCATCACTTTTGCCAATCTGCGAGGTGGATCTTGGAGTGGATTGATCGGTGGTGAATTATCATAATTTATACTTATATCCAATTCAGTATAGATCCTCAGAACTTTTTTTTGGGCATTATATTGAAAGGGAAAGATATAAACATTTGTTCCACGAACGTCTCGTAAAATAAAAGGTTCTGTATTTTGCACAATATTTTCAGGATAAAATTCGTCCACGATCGATTCAGCAGCAATCTCGTAGGGAATCGAATTTGGATCTTGATTACGATAGATAATTCCTCGCGAAGGTAAAAGTGGATCATTGAGTTCGATCTCAATAAAATCACTATTTAAAACCGAAATTGTCACATTGCGATCATCTGCAATTTGCAAGGCAGCATGAACGTATGGTAATTCAGCAAATCCCTTTTCTTTTGTCGTCACTTTGCTTTCAAAATCTATCTTTGAAAAGGTCTTGCCGTTTTTTACCGTTTCTTTCAAATCATACTCATTTAGAGTGAATTGCAAATTATGTCCTTCCGTTGTTTGAGAATGATTGATCTCATAAGCTTCGTTTGCTTGAAGCCCGATAACACCGATTAATAAAATCGTCCAAAAAATGAATATTCTTTTCTTCATTTTTTCCTCCAAATTTTTTTATTTCAATAAGATAATTTTCTTCACACTTGTATATTTGCTATCATCGTCATTGGCATCAAAAATAGTGAAATAGACACCGCTGCCAACTG
>JAGYMQ010000024.1 GCA_018400535.1 Candidatus Cloacimonadota bacterium | reverse complement strand
TTTCATTGTTATCTGTGATGACAACGTTGTCATCGGTAGTAGATAAAGTTGTTTCCACATTGTTTGCCTGGTCTGTTCCGACATTTTCCACAGTCAATTCTAAAGCGATTGATTCATCGTAATCAACCTGACCGTTATTATTTCCCACAAGTTCATTAATTGAAAAGTCATTATATATCACGTAGGGACCGCCACTGATAATCACATCTATTTCTGTGATCAAAGGTTCGTGATTTTGTTTGGTGAAAACCAGATTCGCTATACCAGGACTGATAAATGGATCAAATTCAAGGGTAGCCGTTCCAGTATCATCCAATAGAACATTGCCTTTGATCTCTCCATCCATCGAAAGGGATACATAAGTGTATGGTTCTGCGGATACTTGAATATTATCCATTCCTAAAAAGATGACATCAGGATGATTTACGACGTTTTGAACGGGAACACCTAAATAAGGTTCCAGAGAAGGATCTCCCATAATTGCATAGATTTCCCAATAATAATTCACCATTCCACCACCTTCAGTTACAGCCAGATTTCCAGCGTAAAGCATGGAAGCGGTCGTTGTGAACCAATCAGAAAAATCTTCACCATGATCGTGGAAAAGCCCATCATAGACGCCTAAACCTGTTGTTTGGTAAGTTGGATTTGAAGTAATATTTCCAGCGCCAACGCCCCACCAAAAATCTTCGTCCCAATAGGTGCTGTTTGTGCCGCCGATATAGCCGATTGCACCTTTATTTTCTGCACGCAGCCAAGCTTCGCCGAAGCAGGTTTGCACTTCAAATTTATTGGTCAAACAGCAATTTCCAACGGCAAGTCCATATTTATGTTCATTTTGAAGGGTGCTGATATCACCGTTCGTAAATTGTGGATCTGCCCAGCCCATATCATATCCGTGCGCTGTATAATTTATGTAGCCGATTCCATCGCTGACATTTTGGATAATCTGCGAAGCGCTGCTTCCAGATTGAGGATATAAATAAGTATTAGAGAAAATTCCGTGAGCAGCATTGAAATAGTTTTCTGTGCCATAGTTGATCTGTCCATTTCCCCAAGTACTTCCGTGGGAAGCGTCCATACCAGCTATCATAACAACTTCGCCGAGGTAGCTGGGATCGGGCATTTCATATTTTTCATATTCCAGGGTTTTATCGATCTGTGGTTGCAATTCATTTGTATTATTTGCAGAAAATCTGCCGTAATACATATCAGCGATATAATCATTTCCATCTAATTTTACATAGTCCAGATCTGTCACATGGCCGCCAGTATCTCCGTTATATGCAGGAATTTGCGCAACGTCTCCAACGAAGAGAACGAAGGAAGGTGCTGGATCATCTGGCGTGGCATCATCATATAAACTTTGGATATAATTATGGATGGAAGTAGTAGTTGATCCTACAGCAGGATCGTTTGTATAAGCTTCTATAATTTCAAAACCTTTCAAAATTTTCCATTCGATAAAAGGTTGCAGCTGATCTTCAAACATCGGATCGGAAATGATCACATATTTGACCGGATAGTTTGTGAGCTCATCGCGAAAATTCAAAGACTGATAATTCAACAAACTTTTAGCATAGATCTTTTCAAAATAAGGTGAAAAATTCTTTGCTCTGACAAATTCGGTTTCGGCAATATTTCCACCGCTAAAATCTATTTGAACATCAATATCATTGAAGATTTGAATCTGATTCGTTACAGGATTGTAGCGGATCGGTGCAATTTCAACTACAAAAAGTCGCATTCCTCTTGAGCTGCCAATCTCTTCGATCTTTGCTAATTCAATATCGGAAAAAGCATTTTGTCGATAAGCATTATCATTTATCACGAAAGGAATCGTGGCGGGATCTGTGCTTTTGGGAAAGGATGGTTGCGCTGGAATCAGTGGAAGCTCAATACCATGATCGGTTAAATCTAATATCTGCTGCGAAAAATCTTTTGCATGGATTTCCACGTCTGCGCCTAATGGAGCCGTGAAAAGCTTGCGTAAGATTGGTAATTTTGGTGAACCTTCCTGCTTAGAATGGGTATAACCATCAATATTCAATTGCACAAAATTTCCTTCTTTGGTCGTTGTTTCGAAAGAATTGATCTCTGCTATCTGAAAATTAACTTTCAAAATTGATCCAGTATCTTCTTGAATGAAAATTTTGGTTTCTTCAAGATTAAGGTTCAAACTTTGTGTTGCGGTCAAAAGACCCGCAAAAAATAGACTAATGAAAACCATAATAATTTTTTTCATCGTATCTCCTAATTTCATTGTAATGTATTAAAATTATGCAATTTGGAAACCAAACAATCTTTTTTTCCAAAAATTATGTTATAAAGATAGCAATAAATATCATTTTAACAAACAGTTAATCAAAATAAAATATTAATTCAAGCCATCGATTATTTCGGCTCTTTATATACTAACATATTGCTATAAGGCGATATAGCGCATAATATTCAATTTATCTGTTGACAAAAAAATGGTGATTTATTTTAAACTTTCAAAAGTTCTGTCTCAAATAAATTGTCATATTTGCTTTTTTTTCAGAAGATATTTTGCGTCACAGCAGAGATTTTTTGAAAATTAAATGAAAGTTTCTTGATAATTATGGCAATCGTTGAATAAATAGAACACTTGAATTTCCAGAGAAATTTCGGAGGTGATCATGGATAATAAAAATTTTTTCGATAATGTTCGCAAAGAAGCTAATTCTGCTTTGTCCAAAGTATTTGACAAAGTTGAAGAAGTGAGTAAAACTTCTGCGATGAGACTGAAGATCAGCAGTTTGAAAAGTCAGATCAAAGTATTAAAACGGGAAATTGGTGGTTACGTTTATACGAATAAGTCCAAATTTTCGGATAATGAAGAACTTCAAGCAATATTTCAAAAGATCGATAAATTAGAAGAAGAGATCGAATTTAAAAAAGATCAGATAACAGAGATCAAAGAAAAAGAGGAATGCGAAGAAGATATCGAAGAAGACAAAGATTTCACTTTATAATAGCGTAAACAAAATTTACAGAGGAATATGGCTTTAACCAGATTGATGGGAATGGATTACGGTTCTGTGCGGATCGGTATCGCTTTGAGTGATCCGCTGCAGATCATAGCAGAACCTTATTGCGTTCTAAAAAATAATGATACTTTTTTATCCAACCTTCGAAAAATTATCGAAGAAAAATTAATTACTAAAATAATTTTAGGTTTGCCAATAAATATTGCTGGTGAAGATACTGAAAAGACTCTAGAAGTTAGAGAATTTAAGGATAAATTACTAACCGAGATAACGACTCCAATTGAATTCTGGGATGAAAGATATTCTTCGAGCGAGGCAAAAACGATCCTTCAAAAAATGAAATATACTCCGCAATCAGGCAGAAAGATTATCGATAAGATAGCTGCTTCTTTGATACTGAAAGATTATCTGGAAAATCATCAATGAAGAAATTTGCTTTGATATTTTCAATTATTTTTCTTCTTTTGGTCATTGTTGCTTATTTTATTGGAACAAATTTGTTGGTAGCAAAGCATATCAATGGCATTTTGATCCAAATCGATCAAGGTGAAAATTCCAGATCTATTACCAATAAATTATACGAAAAGGGAATTATTCGTAATCGCTTGATCTTTTATTTTTGGGTGCGGTTGACAAACAAAGCAACCAAATTGGATTATGGACAATATCTTTTCGAGGGCAAATTATCGATGTTGGATGTTCTGAATATCGTCGAAAAGGGAAAGATCAAATTAGAAAAAGTGACGATTCCAGAAGGTTTGACGATCGAAAAAACAGCACGAATTTTGGAAAATTATAAGCTGGGAAATTATGAAAATTTTGTTAAAATATGCCGCGATTCGGTATATGCAAGAAAATTTACTGGATTTCATATTTCTTCTCTGGAAGGATTTTTGTTTCCTGAAACCTATCATTTTCCAAAAAATGCCAGTGAACAATTCATTATTGAACATATAGTAAAAACTTTTTTTTCTGAAATTTCTGATCTCGATTTCAAGCCAGATCAAAAATTGAATTTTTATGAAACGATAATATTGGCTTCTATTGTAGAAAAAGAAGCAGTTTTTAGATCAGAGAAACCCTTGATCGCTGGTGTCTATTTGAATCGATTGAATTCTGATCATTTATTGCAAGCAGATCCGACTGTGGCATATATTTTGGAAAATCAGGGAAAAAGCAGAAAAAAGATCTATTACAAAGACCTGAAGATCGATTCTCCTTTTAATACTTACAAAAATTTAGGTTTGCCACCAACGCCAATATGCAGCCCGTCTTATGACTCAATAGTTGCTGTGCAGGAGCCTATCGATAGTGACTTTTTTTTCTTTTTCGCTGATGGCTCAGGAGGCCATCAATTTTCTAAGTATTATCACGAACATCTTAAAAAACAAAAGGTTATGAAAAATAATGGAGACTGATCAAATTTTTCTGTATTTAGCGATCATCGTTTTTGCAGCAAAGATATTGGAAGCAGTTTCCCGGAAGATAAAACAACCGCCAGTTATCGGATTGCTTTTTTTGGGAATTATTCTTGGTCCTACATTTTTGGAGATTGTTCCTTCAAACGAGATCATTGCCTGGATCGCAAAGATCGGTGTTTTATTTCTATTGTTTGAAGCTGGTTTAGAAACAGACATCAAAAAGATAAAAGCTGAATCAAAACAAGCATTATTACCTGCTTTGGGTGGTGTCCTGTTTCCTTTTTTATTTGGCTTTGTGCTCGCGTTTCTTTTTTTGAAAGATCACAAACAAGCAATGATAATCGGTGTTATCTTCACCGCCACCAGTGTCAGCGTTAGCGTGATGAGCCTTTTGGAAATGAAAAAAATGAAAAGTCTGGAAGGCAGATGCATTGTCAATGCTGCTATAATCGATGATGTGGTCGGGATCTTGTTGCTCACCATCATTTTTGGTTTTCTTTCTGAAGAAGGCATGTCACAAAATATCATATTTTCGCTGGCAAAGATCATCATTTTTTTTGCTGTTTCCATACTTATCGGCATCTTCGTTTTGCGTCCTTTCTTTCTAAACCTGAAAAAGATCTTGCTGGATAATGCTGTGATCTCTTTGACGATCGCAATCGTTTTACTCTATGCGTGGTTTGCTGAGATAACGGGATTGGCAGCGATCACAGGTGCATATTTTGCTGGTCTTTTTTTAGGACAGACACCTCACAAAAATTCTATCCACAAAGGAATTACAATTATTGGAAAATCTTTTTTTATTGATGTCTTTTTTGTGAACATTGGATTGCAATTTAATTTGATGAAAATGGAAACTAATTTATGCTTTTTACTGGGTTTCGTGATATTAGCCATTCTGGGAAAAATTTTAGGAAGCAGTTTAGGTGCGATGACTCTCAAATATGACCTTGTGCGTTCATTTCGCATCGGATCAGGAATGGTGCCGCGCGGTGAAGTTGCACTCATCGTTGCCAATATGGCTTTGGATAAAGGATTCATTCACCGCGATGTTTTGTCGGCTACGATCATGATGGTAATCTTCAGTGCGATAGTCACACCTTTTTTGTTAAAATTCAGTTTCATTAATTTGGGTAAAAAGTCATTTGAATAAGTTTATAAGGAGTTTTTATGTGGAAAGATATAATCAACGAAGATATGATAATTATCGATCCAAAGGTTGTTGATAAGGATGATCTTTTTGAAAAAATGGTCAATCATGTTTACAACCACGATCTGATCAAAAGCAAGAACAAATTCCTCAAAGCGCTCCAAAAACGAGAGAAAGTTTCAAATACAGAATTGATGGATGGAATTGCTATCCCTCATGCCCGTTCTGAAACAGTCTCAAATTTATTTTTATCGATCATCATTATCAAAGATGGCATCGATTATGAAAATGCTGAAAAGGGTGCTGCAAAAATTATTTTCTTTTTTGGATGCGATGAAAAGTATAATAAAGAATATCTGCAACTCTTGGCAAAATCAAATCGTTTATTAAAAATGAGCAAATTTCAAGAACAGCTTTTGAATTGTAACACCAGCTCCGATGTGATGAAACTTCTGGAAAAATATGAAGCTGAACATACGACTGAAGATGTGAACGAAAAATATCTGATGATCGTCACGATCCACAAAACAAATTTCACTCCGGATGTTCTCAGCACAATGGTAGAAATGGGTATTACAGATGCTTCTTTGGTAGAATCAACTTCTATGGCGAGAAAACTGGCCTATGAAATGCCTATATTTGCTGGATTGAGCTATCTATCACAGAATAAATCAAAAGAATCGAATTTGATCTTAGCTATCATCAAAAATTCCCGACTGGCGAAAAGACTTTATGATCTGCTGAAAGACAACGGGATAGACTTTGGCCAAAAAGGAAATGGATTCATTCAGTTGATCAGGATAGAAGCGATCCTGGGCGATTATGAAGAAGATATCGACATTTAAAAAAGTGCTGTAGATAATATTTTTTTTTAATATTTGATAGGAATTGACCTAAAAAAATTATTACTTGACTGTAAAATTCCCTTTTTACTTTTTTTCCTAAAGGAGAGAAAATGAAAAAGATCGTTTGGTGTTTATTTCTTTTTTTATCATTTATGATGGCTTCAGCAACTGAATATAAGATCCTTTTATCCTGGGATGAATTTGAAGGAGAATGCAATGGTTTTCTTTCTGCTTCTTTTGGAAATGAACATTATTTCTTGGATGGAGCGAATTCCAAAGAAATATTGGACGGGAAAATCCGTTCGATTGGTGAAGGGAAAAGCAAGGAAGCAAAACAAAGTTTTATCATCAATTCCGAAAATGGATATTTCACATTCTGGATAAAAGATAAATTCGCTGATGACGATCTGAACGCTGATCCAACCTTGATCGCCAGATCCAAACCAATGATCTCAATCTATCACAATGATAATTTGATCGAATTGATCAAAATACCTGATGGTGAAGGTTTGACTTGCAAAGTTTTCACTCTCGATATTGGTAGTGCTTCTATTGACCGCGAAATCCGTTATTTCCCCAAATCGCGCATCATTCTGGGACAAGTCTTGAATGCGGTTGATGGCGAGCCCTTATCTCAGGCAAAAATTTCATTAACCGATTATATGGGAATTTCAAAACATTTCCAAACCGATAGTTCTGGATTCTTTATTTTCGAAGCAGAAATCGGAGAATATAAATTATCAGTAGCCAAAGAAAAATTTATCAGCAGCAATTTCACAGTGAGGATGGGAGCTGATGAAATGCCGCGTGAGCTTATCTGTGCTCTTTCTCCTGAGATTGAAGAATTTCGCATTGTGCTAACTTGGGGTAGCCGTCCGCGAGACCTTGATGCTCATCTTTCCGGCCCAAAACCTGAAGGCGGGAATTTCCATATCTGGTATCGCAATCGTTATCCTATCGGGGGAAAGGATTTTCTGGATCGCGATGATATGGACAAATATGGGCCTGAAACGATAACAATTTACAAACCAGCTATTGGCGATTATTATTATTCAGTTCATGATTATTCCAACAGAAAACAGAAACGAAGCAAGAAATTATCTTTTAGTGGTGCGATTGTGCAGATCTATGGTGAGAACAGGTTAATGAAAACCTACCAGATACCACTTGATCAAAAAGGTAATTGCTGGCACGTTTTTAGGATAAATGAAAGGCAGGAAATAATTTCGGTCAATGAGATCGAATTTGTGAAAAATGAAAAAAACATTCAGTAAGGAGGGATTATGAAAATAATCAAAATTGCAATAATGCTGCTCATCACAATTTTAGTGATATCAGCATGCGGAAAAGGTGATGGTCCAAAAGGTGTGCAAAAACTTTATTATCCTGATTGGTGGCAAAACCAAGATAGCGAAGAATATGTTCAAACTTATGGCATGGCGACAAAAGTTTCGCAAACTGCTTCTTATGACGCAGCTTATGCCAATGCTATGTTGCAGGCTGCTCAATATGTGGAGACCGTTGTAAAAGGAATGGTAAAAAATTATGAAGAAGAAGCCGGCGTGGAAACTCCGCAAGTTCTGGCACTTACCAGTAAAGTGGTCAAAGCGGTTTCCAATGCAAAATTTTCCAAAACAAGAGTTACAAAACAGGAAACCATTCCTACAGAAAATAAACGCTATCAAACTTTCGTGAGAGTGAGCATTCCCAAAGAATCTGTGAACAAAAATCTGGTTAATCAGATCAAGAACGAAGAAGCATTATACAATCAATTCAAAGCTTCTCAAGCCTTTGACGAATTGGAAGAAGAAGTGGAAAAATACGACGAATAGTAGTTTCACAAAAATAATAAAAAACCGAATAGCTCAAAACTGTTCGGTTTTTTTTTATTGATATAATTTCCAATCAGCAAATTCCTCGTCAATAATCAAAATCCTTTTATAAACAGTCTGCGTCTGTTCAATACTTTTGTTATCAAGAGTCTTTTTTTCGTGATTGAACATATTCCCACTCAAAACAATCACTTCATCTTGATCCAGACTAACCTGCTCGAAAATATCTTGTGCGGTCAACAATCCCGAAACCGTTACTTTTCGCCCCAGATATAAATTTTTAACAACGCTTGCACGAATGTTTGGAAAAACTTCTTGATCCAATTTTTTGCAGAAATTTTGTATAAAATCTGCCATCAATTCACCGGTAACAAAAACCAAATTTGCCTTGAGTTTATTAACGAAATTTGCGAAATCTCTTTTTTGCGCAGTCCAATTTTCGCTGAAAAGGCTGACCATTCCAATCCCATTTTCCAGTTGTGGAAAATCCTCATAAAAATCTGTTTCAGGAATTTTTTCTTCAGCCAATAAATAAATTTCATCCGAACAAAAAGCGTGATCAAATTTTTCTGAAATAGCCAGAAGCTCTTTTGCTTTTTTTTTATCCACACTTTTGAGTGATGTGAGATCTTTGCGGAATTTCGTCAGACCAACGGGCACGATACCGATCGAAAGAACATTCAATTCTGGATTTGATAGTTCACTCAAAGTTTTTTGCAAAATTTCATTATCATTCCAACCTGGAACAACGACGATTTGCGTGTGAAAGAAAATTTTATTTTGGGATAAAAAGCGCAATTTCTTGTTAAGATCAAATTCGATCTGATAGCGCAGCATTTTTTTATGAAGAATAGGATCTGTTGTGTGAACTGAAATATAGAGCGGGCTGAGTCTTTGTTCAATGATCTTATCGTAATCTTTCTTTGTGAGATTTGTGAGAGTGATGTAATTTCCAAAAGTGAAAGAAAAGCGGAAATCATCATCTTTGATGTGTAGTGTTTTTCTGGTTTTGGGGTGCATTTGATCGACGAAACAGAAGATGCAATTATTGACGCAAGTGCGGCAGACCATTTCTTCCGGTTCGATTCCGAGAGGTTTTTCCCAATTTTGGATGATCTTGATCGTTTTTAGCGTGCCAGATTCATTTTTGTATTTTATCTGCAGATTTTCATCAGCGCCAAAAAATTGTAGATCAAGATAATCATTTATGGGATGATCATTTATCGAGATGAGAGAATATCCTGGTTTCAGTTTGGATTTTTCTGCAAGGCTATTTTGGGCGATCTTTTGGATTTTCAGGGGCATCAACTTTCGGTGCTGATAAAAGCAGAAATGATCTTCATCGAAGGAATTTCTTTCAAGATGCGATTGATAGCGGAAGTGATCGGCACTGCTACGATCATTCCAACTGGACCCCAGATCCAAAACCATAAAATGAGAGAGATCAGAACGAAGAGCGGAGAAAGTTTGAGTCCTGAACCCATAACGCGTGGTTCAATGAATGTTCCCATTAATTGTTGAATAGCGATCAAAGAGATAGTTATCGCGAATAATTGCCAGCTGATGCCATATTGGATAAGGCAGATCAAAATAGGAAATGCCGAGGCGATCAATGATCCGATATTAGGGATGTAATTCAGGATGAACAGCAACAATCCCGAAATGACTACAAAATCGATGCCATAAATCGCTACAAAAAACATTCCCAAAAGTCCTGTTATAAAGCTGATCAGCGTCTTATTCACAATATAAGTATAGACCTCTTTTTCGATCTTTTCCATAACGGCGTTTGTGTGAATGGCGTCTGATTCCGTGATCACAGCTTCCAGACGTTTTGCCAGTTTCGACCTTTCCAATATTATGAAGATCATAAAAGCGACCGTGAGTAGCAGTTTGATAAAGAAATCGATAAAGTTTCCCATAGTCGCCGAAATGATTTTGGATAGTGACATTCTATCTGCCATCTGGAACCAGTTCACTTTATTCTGTAAATAATCGGTCACATCTTCCATCGGGATTTCAAATTGCGTGATCAGATTTTTGATCATGCCTGTGATCTGAGATTCGTATTTGGGGAAATCTGTTACAAAGGAAGCAACGCTTGTATAGACGATCGTGCCTACGATCGTGAAGGATATCAAAATGATCATCACCACGATGAAAATATTGAGTGGAGTTGGTAGTTTCTTTTTTTCCAGAAATCTGATGATCGGCTGAAAGAGAAAAGAGAGAAATATGGCAAAAGTGAGTGGTAAAAAAATCGCTTTCAATTCTTTCATAATATATATTGCGATCGCAGCGACGATTATTCCTAAAAAAATGGCAATATATTTTGAATAATTTTTTTCAGGATTGATCATTTACTTTTCCCAATTTTTTGATTCTTTCTAATCGATCTTTTTCAAATTCCTGCAGCCAGGCATCTTTAGATAATATTTTGTAGGCTTTCCTAAAATAGTCAGCTGCTTTTTCATCACTTTTTTGCAAAAGATGAAGTTCACCTAACTCTTCCAGAACATAACCGCTGATCGGCATATTATTCTTTTGATAATCTTCAACCAATTCTTGTTGGATTACCATCGCTTCTGTGTTCTTATTCAGAGAGCGTAAAGTTCTACCAACCGACCATTTTGCGATCAAGATCGAAACAAGGTCGTCATTTTTCTGACGCCATGCTAAATCTTTCTTGAACATTGCCAGTGCTTTTTCAAATTTGCCTTCATCGTGAAAAGTCCAGCCAATGTTATTATAAAGAGCACCGAGCCATTTTTTACATCTTGGATCCTCAGACTTTTCGGCAAGATCGAGAGCTATCAAATTCCATTTCATCTGATTCTGCGATTCTGCTACGATTCCCAACATGTGAGCTGCATCGACAGAATAAAATTCCAGATCTTTTTTTTCTCCGAATTGATAAGCTTCCAAAAAGAATTTTTTCGCCTCTTCCAAATTTTTATTGGAATAATAGACACGCCCTTTTTCCAGAAGATATCTGATCTTGGGGACGAGCATATTATCTTGAAGAAGCGAATCAGCGGTGTTCAGGGTTTGAAAAGCTTGTTCGAATTTTCCTTGTAGTCCCTGAGTACGAGCGATTTGCGTCAGTAACTCCACGTGATATTCTTGATCGTAACTCATTTCAGCAGAATCGTGTAAATTTTTCAGTATTTTTTGGAAAACAATTTCAGTCGAATCGGGCTGCTGATAATTCCACAAAGCATCAAAATTTGGTCGCGGGTTAATGCCTTTTTGCTGTTCAGAAGAACAACCGAGAATCAATAATAAAGATAATAGGATTAATATTTTTTTCATATCCACCTCTCGCAAGAAAAAAAAATCAACGAGCGAGAACTGACAAGAAAATTTTTTTTAGCAGTTTATCTCCAGAGCTTTGACCAATTTTTTCAATAACAAAGGTTTTGATTTCAGATCAGAATTTTTCAGGAAATCAATGCGTTGCTGAAACCGATTTTTGACAAGTTCGATGTAGTTTTTCACGTTTTCGCGTTTGTAAGGATCATATCTATCATAAAAGCCAGGCAGGATTTTTTCGACACTATTTTTTGTGGGAAGAAGCGCGCCTGGGATCAAGTCCCATTTTTCCCAGGCCAATTGATCTGTCAGAATTGCAGTTTGTAATGTTAAGGAAGTTTTCAAATCGACATTTTCCAGATCAGAATCAGAAGATCTCCAATAGGCAGAAGAATTGAAGCAATAGCAATCAGCACCGCTGGTGATAACTTTGCGGAACGATTCGACATCTTTCCATAATTCATAGACGCGGAAAGGATTGGCAAAAGGCTCAAAAACCAATTTTTTCAGTTCTGCTTCAGTCACATTTTCTGCTCGATTTCTCCTGGTTACAAGCGCAGCACCCATTGCGACAGCTAAATAGCTATCATCAAATTTTATCAGGGGCGGTAACACATTGTCTTTCATCAACCAAGCAAGTGCTTTGGGGAAACTGCAACGATTTACCCACTCTCCCAAAAGGTCACGATCGAGAAGTGAGCGTCCATTCGCTTGTCGTAAATCCAGTCCAACTGGAATGACTTTTCCTTCGATATTCATCATCGCATGATTCATCAGAGAAATGCAATATTTCCAGTCTGGATGATCGATTGGACGGCTATCTGTTTTGTCAAAAAGTGAAGGTTCCCACACACGGCAAACTTTTTCTTGCGTATCAATTTGGAACGCATCGTCGTGTAGGATAACTTTTTTGAAACCTTTTGGCATCGTGGCAGCATTATCAGCGGAATTCGTGTGTGAAGATTTACCTGTTCCCGAAAGTCCATAAAAAGCGATTGAACGTTTTCCCAACGGATGATATTTTTCTTCTTCGCAGCTGGTAAAATCAATTTCTTTGATTCCTCCATGGCAGGCAGCCATTTTTAGACGCATACCTGATGTCCAGGCTAAAGTGAGCGTTCCTTTTTTTCTTTCACCAAAGTAACGCATTCCCAGATTGAAAATGACATTGTGTTTTTCATCAACCAAAGCGAGCTGAGGAGAGCCGATATTGCAATAATATTCATCATTGCAAGTCCATTCATTAAAAGCAACAATGATAATATCTTGAATTGGTAGTTTCTTGCTTTTTGTATATTGATCTTCAATTAGTTCAAAAGGAGTGAAATTTGATAGCCAGTTAAAAACATTCATTGCATCAGATTCTGTTGTGATCAAGGTTCCTTTGATCATCAAATCGTTATCCAACCCCAATATTCCTTCCGCTTTCACCAGCTTATTTTGTTCCATTTGATAGACAGCTTCCCTGATATCACCTTCCACTTTGCGCTGATCTAATTCTGGAACGCGATTGTAGAAAACACGAGCTTTGGCTGTGCGTCCGATGATCTTTCCATGGCAGTCATTGAGAACTTTTGCACCTTCTGGTAAGTTCATTTTTTTAGCGTAGGGTGGATAAATATCAAGATCTGTGACAGCAACGCCGGGTTGATTTTTTGCCATTTCATAAGCTTCAGCGATATTGATCTTTCTCACTTTGGGGTTTGTCATCAAAGTTTCTGCTATCGAGCGGATCTGGGAAATTTCTTTAAGGTCTTTGTAATATTCATAACTGGGTAAACTTGCCATCATTCCTCCAAAATTCTGATAAAAAAAAAAGCAGCTAAAGAAGCTGCTTATCAAATAATTTTTATTGATTAATTTATTTCTGGATAGACGCTGATAAATTTTTTACCAGCTTTTTTTGTTTCAAAATGAACAAAGCCATCGATCAAACTGAATATTGTAAAATCTTTCCCGACACCAACATTTGAACCTTGATGAAATTTTGTGCCGCGCTGACGAACAATGATATTACCAGCTTTCACAAATTGACCGCTATATCTTTTTACTCCGAGATATTTCGGATTGCTATCCCTACCGTTCTTACTACTACCAACGCCCTTTTTATGTGCCATAATAATACTCCTAATTAATTATATCTTTGATCTTAATTTCGGTATATTTCTGACGATGTCCTTGTTTTTTATAATAACCTTTTCTTCTTTTCTTTTTGAAAACGATCACTTTTTTATCTTTGAAATGTCTGATGATCTCTGCTGTGACTTTAGCATTGTCCAAAATCGGTTTTCCGATAAGAGTATCTGTCTCATCTTTGATCATCAAAACTTGATCGAATTCAATTTCATTGCCTGCTTCTTGATCTTTTATATATGGAACTTTTACGGTCTCATTTTTTTCAACACGCAATTGCGTTCCTTTAAAATCGATTATAGCATACATTTGAACTCCTTTTTTAAATAAAATTCTAATTCAGGTGACGAAAAAATTTTTGCGTTTCGTAATGTCAAGTATTATATCGATGTGTGATCTCTTTCTTGCTTTTTTGAAGAAAAACTTGAAATTGATCAAATTTGATATTTCCATCGCTCTCTACTTTGAACTTATTATCAATATTCTCAAATAGGTCAGGATGGTCAGAAATGAAAACCTTCACTTTGGGGTGCACGAGGATCAATAATGGTTCATTCTTAATGAAAAATTTCGCTCTCATCAGCCATCTTGAAATTCTGACCGCCACCGAATCTCGTGATAATAATCTGCCTGTGCCATTACAGTGAGGACATTGCTCGGAATAGGTCAGCAAGAGACTAGGCCTGGTGCGCTTGCGTGAGATCTCTACCAATCCTAAAGGACTGAACGGATAAACAAAACTTTTAGCCCGATCGTTTCGCAAGAGGTTTTTTAATTTTTGAAAAACTTCTTCTTTATGTTTTTCATCTTTCATATCGATAAAGTCAACGACCATTATCCCGCTCAAGTCACGCAGTCTGATCTGACGGGCAATTTCTTTTGCAGCTTCCATATTTGTGATCCTGATCGTGTCATGATAATTGTTTTTTCCAGTGAAACTTCCCGTATTGACATCGATAGCGACTAGCGCTTCGGTTTGTTGAACTTTAATATTCCCACCGCTTGGTAATTTTACTTTAGAATGAAAAATTTTTTCGATCTCTTTTTCGATACCAAAAGCATTGAAAATAGGTGTGCTTTCTTGATACAGTTCGATTCTGTCTAATAATTCTGGCGTAATATTGCTCAGATTATTTTTTATCTTATTTAATAATTTTTGATCATCAACAACCAATCGATCAACTTTCGTGCTAAAAAGATCGCGGATCAAAGACAGAGAAAGATCATTTTCATCGTAGATCACGCAAGGAGCTTTAGCATATTTCGCTTGTTTTTGAATCAATTTCATCGTTCGATTCAGTCCGTTATATTCTTGTTTAAAATCTTCTTTGGAAGTTCCTTCCGTATCTGTGCGCACAATTAGACCATCACTATTTTTTTTTAATTCTTTCAAGATTTTCTTTATCCGCTTTTTTTCCTTCATTGATCTTATTCGGCGGGAGATCAGTATCTTATTGATCTTAGGCCGAAGAACCAAAAATTTTCCTGGAAGTGATAATTTGCAGGTGACTCGCGCACCCTTTTTCCCAAGCGGATCTTTTTTCACTTGAACGATTATTTCATCACCAGGTTTAAGAATTTTGTTGATAGTCGAAGAATTGTGTTGTCTAAAGATCTTTTTTTTCTCGGGAGTGAGCATATTTATATCAATATCGCGGAAATGCAAAAAAGCAGTTCTTGATAATTTTAGATCAATAAATGCTGCCCCCATTCCCGGTAACACATTTTTAACCACGCCTTTGTAAATATTTCCGACTAAAAGATTTTGCTCTTTTTTTTCGGCAAAAAGTTCTACCAGTTCGTGATCTTCTAAGATCGCAACTCTTTTTTCATAAGAATGAACATTAACAATAATTTCTGTAGACATAATTTTCAACCATATTTTTTTTAAATTCTTTTTTTTAAGGGAATTAAAGCGTCAAGCTTTTTTATATATAACTTTTTCTTGACACAATAGACGGATAAAAAATATAAGTTCCGCCACGTTGCGAGGTGGAGCAGTCTGGTAGCTCGTCGGGCTCATAACCCGGAGGTCACAGGTTCGAATCCTGTCC
>JAGYMQ010000023.1 GCA_018400535.1 Candidatus Cloacimonadota bacterium | reverse complement strand
AATCCTTCATTTTTGCTCACGAAGAATCTCGTGCTTATCTTTCAATAATTCTTCTCGAATCCTGTTCACACACAGATAAGGAATGGTAACGCCGTAAACGGCGTGGGTTTTTTTGGTTTGTTCATTTTGTTCCTATGCCTGAAGGCATAGGCTATTGAAAGCATAGGCTATTAGGCAATTTGTAACGTGATAAAGGTGTGTTAAATAATCAACTAGCCTATCTTTTCAGGGATAGGGGAAAAATGCATCGCAAGCATTAAATTGCTTAAATAGGAGCAGTTATGAAAAAAGTATTTACGATCTTATTAATGATCACGATTTTATGCGGCTGTGTGCAGAGAATTGATTTTGGTGAATTAGAGAATAACGTCTATCGCAATGATATGTTTGGATTGATCTACACCATTCCTTCGGGTTGGGAAAGTTCAATGCCGATAAAATCACTGATGGGTGTAACTTATGAAAGATTTATGCCAGCGAAAGAAGTCCAGGGAACAATTTTGTTGAAGTTATCCAGATCAAAAAAGATGATTGGGTCAGATTTAAAAATAAGTCACTCTATTTCATTTACCTGTTTGAACTTAAGCAGAAATCCTGATCTTTCTAATCTGCAAGACTATCTCGATAAAAAGAAAGCTGAAAAAAGTCGAGATGCTGATGAAGAACACACTTTCGAGCAAGATATTGAAATGATCGATAAACTTGAGTTTACTTCTTTGATCATAGATAATTCATCTTTATATTTGGGACGTCAATTTGATGATCTTCTCTTGATCATATCCTTTAGATATTCTGAAAAATATAGAACTCATCCTGAATTATCAGAAAAAGAATTACTGTTACAGATCGTGAAAAATATGAATTTTTCTGAATATTAACGTTATTTAATATTTCATATTGTTCAATGGGGAGTGAAAAACATCTTTCCTTGACACTCATATAAAGTTTAAAATTTTAAACAATTAAAAAATTTCAGGAGAGCGAAAATGTTGAAAGTTGGAGTTGCTGGCGTCGGTAAATTCGGTGAAAATCATGCGAGAATTCTTTGCAATAGTGACAAATGCAATTTTTTGGGAATATTCGATGCTGATCAAAACCGTGCTCAAGCGATCAGTGAAAAATATGATATGAATATCTATCAAGATTTTGAGCAAATGCTTGCTGATATTGATGTGCTGTTCGTCATTGTGACCACGATCTCTCATTTTGATCTGGCGCAGAAAGCTTTGACAGCGGGTGTTCACGTATTCATCGAGAAACCGATCACTTCCGAACTCTGGCAGGCAGAAAAACTGATCGAAATAGCTGAGAAAAGAAATTTGAAGATCCAGGTTGGACACATCGAACGGTTCAATCCTGTCATAATGAAGATCGAGAAAAAGATCAAAGATCCGCTTTTCATCGAATGTCATCGCATCGCTCCTTTCACGCCGCGCGGCTCTGATGTTCCTGTCGTTCTGGAATTGATGATCCATGATATCGATCTCATTCTTTCTTTCATCAAAAGCAAAGTGAAAAAGATCAGTGCTAGTGGTGCCAGCGTGATGACTTCCAAAATTGATATCGCCAATGCCAGATTGGAATTTGAGAACAGCGCTGTGGCAAATGTCACGTCCAGTCGTATCTCTTTGAAACGTTCTCGCCAGATCAGGTTTTTCCAAAAAGACGCCTACTTTTCCGTCGATTTCCAATCCCAAAAAGTGAAAAGTGTTTCCAAATCAAAACAGATATATAAAGTTCTGCCAAAAATAATGATGGGGAATTACGAAGGTATTAAAACAGAAGATGTAGTTGATATCACAAAGATCGATGCTTCTGATCAAAAAAAAGATGCGCTCACTACAGAATTGGAAGCTTTTCTTTTTGCCATCGAGAAAGACCAGCAGCCGATCGTGGATGGAAAAGCTGGTTTGCGTGCATTGGAAGTGGCTTTCAAGATCATGAAAAAGATCAAACAAAAATAGAAAAAGGTGAAGTAAAATATGAAAATTATTGAAGTGAAAGATATTAAAGACAATTTGGGCAAGAAAATAAAATTACGCGGCTGGGTGCGAAATTACCGTAAAGGCAGCAGCAAACTTCGTTTCATTGTATTCAGAGATGGAACGGGAAGCGTGCAGGCGATTGCCTTCAAGCCGGAAATGGGCGAAAAAAATTTTGAAAAAGTGAAAAAATTAACGTTGGAATCTTCGCTGGAGATCATCGGAATTCCTTCTGAACATCCTAAAAAAACAGGAGTTTATGAAATTCAATTATCAGATATTAACATAATAAACATTGCTGATGAATATCCTATCGGAAAGAAAGAACATGGCGCAGATTTTCTGCTTTCCAACCGTCATCTCTGGATGCGTGCGCCTTCTCAAAACGCTGCTTTGAAAATCCGCCACACTGTTTATTTTGCCATTTGCGATTACCTTAATCAAAATGGATTTTACCGCTTTGATTCACCGATCATAACGCCCAATGCAAGCGAAGGGACGACCACACTTTTCGAAGTTCCCTATTTTGATCTGGGTTCGGGCTATCTTTCCCAATCGGGTCAGCTTTATCTGGAAGCAGGAATTATGAGCTTGGGAAAAGTCTATGATTTTGGTCCTGTTTTCCGCGCTGAAAAATCCAAAACCAGAAAACATCTGACCGAATTCTGGATGATGGATGCCGAAGCTGCTTTTGTAGAACACGAAGAAAATATGAAAATACAAGAAGAATTGATCCGTTACGTGATCCGCACAGTTTTGGAAAAGAATCGGCAAGAATTGGATCTATTGGAACGTAATATTGAGAATTTGGAAAAAGCAGATGCGCCTTTCAAAATTTGGACGCATAAACAAGCAATTGATTATCTGCGTTCAAAAGGAGTAGAGATCGATTATAATGATGATTTTGGTGCACCGGAAGAAGAGATGCTCACTTCTGAATTGGCTGTTCCACTCTTCATCGAAAAATGGCCGAAAGAAATAAAATCCTTTTATATGAAACGCGATCCAGAAGATCCAAAATTGGTTTTGGGCGCTGATCTCATCGCACCAGAAGGCTTTGGCGAGATCATCGGGGGATCGCAACGCGAAGATGATCATGACATTCTTTTGGAACGCATCAAAACTGAAGGCTATAATGTGGAAAGTTATCAGTGGTTTCTCGATCTGCGCAAATATGGTTCAGTTCCCCACAGCGGTTTTGGTATCGGTTTGGAGCGCCTTGTGCAGTGGATGAGCGGAATTCGTCATATCCGTGAAGTGATACCTTTTCCACGAATGCTGAATCGGATCTATCCCTGAAAGGAAATAAGATATGGATAAATTTGTAATTACAGGAAATAAAAAATTAGCTGGAGAGATTAAGATCAGCGGAGCAAAAAACGCCATTCTTCCCATCATGACCGCCACTTTATTAACGTCTGGAAAATCTGAATTGATAAATGTGCCGCAGCTGATCGATATCAAAATGATGGCGCATGTTTTACGAGTGATCGGAGCACGGGTCGAATTGGAAAAAAATGTGATGTCGATCGAAACAGAACACGCTTCTTTTTATGAAGCACCTTACGAGCTGGTCAGTAAAATGCGTGCTTCCATTTATGTTTTAGGTCCGCTGCTGGCAAGATTTGGTAAAGCACGTGTTTCGTTTCCAGGTGGCTGTGCGATCGGTACTCGTCCCGTCGATCTGCATTTAAAAGCGATGGAACAGATAGGTGCAAAGATCGAGATAGAACACGGTTATATCAATGCCAGCTGTGCGAAATTGCAAGGAACGACGATCAGATTTGCTAAGACAAGCGTTGGTGCGACGGCAAATACGCTGATGGCTGCTGTTCTTGCAGAAGGAACGACAGATATTTTTAATGCAGCACGAGAACCGGAGATCGGTAGTTTGATCGATTTTTTGAACAATATGGGCGCAAAGATAAAAGGGCGCGATACTTCACATTTGATTGTGCGTGGTGTGAAAGAACTTCATCCGACCACACAAAAAATGATTCCAGATCGCATCGAAACGGGAACTTTTCTGCTGGCAGCAGCGATAACAAAAAGCAAGATAAAAATTTCCAATTGTTTCCCGCAAAATAATCAAGCATTACTCGACCGCTTGAAACAAACGGGTTGCGAACTGGTGATTGACAAAGAAGATATAACGATATTTCCAACAAACGTAATCAAACCTGTTGATATCGTCACCTATCCTTTTCCAGATTTTCCCACCGATCTGCAAGCACAATTCATGGCTCTGATGACGATCGCTGATGGTGAATCTCGCATCGAGGATACGATTTTTCCGGAACGCTATATGCACGTGGCAGAATTGAACCGCTTGCAGGCAAAGATCAGCGTTCAAAATCATGTTGCCAGTGTCAAAGGCGTGAAAGAATTGAGTGGTGCTGATGTGATGGCAACCGATCTGCGTGCCAGCGCTGCGCTTGTTTTAGCAGGATTGGCAGCAAAAGGAAAAACCACGATCTCTCGTATCTATCACATTGATCGCGGTTATGATCGGATTGAACAAAAATTACAGAGATTAGGAGCCGATATCAAAAGAATTAAAGGATAATATTTTTTACAATTTTTTATTCAAAGATCGCTTCGACAAATTCATTAATGTCAAAATCACGCAAGTCATCAAAGGATTCGCCCACTCCGATCAGTTTGACCGGAATTCCCAATTGATGCTTGATCCCGATAACAATTCCTCCCTTTGCTGTTCCATCCAATTTCGTTAGAATAAGACCCGAAAGATCGGTTGATCGATTGAAAATTTCTGCTTGCGAAATGGCGTTTTGTCCAGTTGTCGCATCGATCACGAGAAGATTTTCGTGCGGTGCATCGGGAATGACCTTTCGAATTGTGCGATGAATTTTGGAAAGCTCGTTCATCAAATTGATTTTTGTATGTTGTCTGCCAGCAGTATCGATCAGAACCACATCAAAATTTTTATTTTTTGCTTTCGTCAAACCGTCATAGACAACTGAAGATGGATCTGCTCCCTGCTGTTGTTTCACGATCTCTGCGCCTGTCCGTTTTGCCCATTCTGAAAGTTGTTCCATTGCTGCAGCACGAAATGTATCGGCTGCGATCAACAGCACTTTTTTATTCTGTTTGATAAATCTGCGAGCAAGTTTGGCGATAGAAGTTGTTTTTCCAACCCCGTTCACTCCAGTGAAAAGAATAACGAAAGGTTCATTTGTGGTAATTTGAAACTGAGCTTTTTTTCCATCATAATCTTGCATTAATAAATGACGAATAATTTCTTCCAATTTGTGTTTAACTTTTTCCGTATCTTCGATCTTTTCTGTTTTGATCTGATCTTTCAAGATCTCAATGATCTCGACAGAAGTTTGCACACCGATATCAGCTTGGATAAGGATCTCTTCCAATTCTAAGATCAGATCGTCATCGACCTTTCCTCGCAGCTTGATCAATTCGCTGATCTTTCCCAAAAAGGACGATTTGGTTTTTGCCAGTTTAGTGCTCAAATCTGTTTTCTTAAAGGTTTTCTGAGCAGTTTCCTTTCTTTTTCTCTGCATCAAGAAAAAGGACAATATCAAAGCTGCTACCAGCAAAATTCCGATGATAAGATATAAATTCATTTCCATGACAATAAAAAAAGCAGGCATGCGCCTGCTATCAAATCCTTTGTTCTATTTTGTTTCGTGTTCTTTTTTCACTTTGTTGAAATAGGCTGTCAGACGAGCTTTACGGCGCGATGCGGTTCTTTTGTGGATAATTTTTCGCTTAGCGGCTCTGTCCAATTGAGAATAAACTTCACTGATCAATTTTTCCTTTTCTTCCAAAGGAATGTCACTTTTCATTTTTTTGGATAGAGATTTGATCGTTTTTTTTACAAAATGATTACGAGCGGAACGCTTTTTTTCCTGTCGCAATCTTTTTTCACAAGATTTGTGATTAGGCATTATTTCCTCCATATTCTTAATATTCGAAGTCAGAAAAAGTTATGCGCTTTTCCTGTCAAAATATTTGTGAATTTTATTTTATTGCATCCTGTCATATTTGTTCTTGAATTCTTTGATCGCTTTACAGATCGATGTTACCAACTTTTCCTGATATTCTGTGGTTACGAGCAATTGCTCTTCCTTTTTATGAGTAATAAAGCCCAATTCGAGCAGAACGGCTGGCATAAAAGCACCGCGTAAAACGAAGAAATTTGCCTGTTTCACTCCGCGATCATTACTTTTGGTATTTGAGATCAAGTGATCTTGCAATTTTTCACTGATCTGATAGCTCTCTTCCAGATGCTCATTTTGCGCCATATCAGCCAGGATAAAATCGAGGTCATTATATTTTTTCACAGCTTCTTCGCCGCCTTCATATTCATAGACAACCTGATTTTCGAGGGCTTCGACAGCTCGAGCATCATCGGTTTTTGCAGCTGAAAGATAAAAAACTTCTATTCCGTTCACTTGCGAATTTCGGTGAGCATTGCAATGTATTGATAGAAAAATATCAGCATCATTCGCGTTGGCAAATTTCGTTCTTTCCTGCAGAGAAACAAATTTATCTTCTTCTCGCGTGAGTAAGACTTCGACGTCCAATTCATTTTCCAATTTATTTTTTAGTCTTTTTGATATTTGAAGCACGATATTTTTTTCAAAATTTTTTCTGGATTTTCCGATAGCGCCAGGATCTTTTCCACCATGACCAGGATCGATAACAATCCTTTTAATCCTATTATCTACAGGAGTTTCAGCGATTAATTTTTCTCCATTAAATTCAATTTCAGCAATGATAGAAGGTAAAACAGTAAGCAAAAAATTCTTTGGAATAAAATATTTCCCGTCTTTTTGAACAATATCTCCTGTGAATTGATAGATCTCATTCTCAAAGAGCAGATAGGAAGAATCGATTAAAAAAACAAGCTGTTTTTGATAGATATTAACGTATAACCTGCGATCAAGAATATCTTCGGAGATCAGAGCACGAAAGGCTTTATCCAACTCAAAAACATTAAAATAATCCATCTCTTGCAGAGACACGATCTCGATAGTTTCAGAAGCCAGAGAACCATTATATTCGACGATAACAGCAGCTGATATTTGCCAGCAGAAGATCAAGACCAATAACATTATCCAAAATTTCATAATAAATCCTTTATCCAAAGGGAAAGATCCTTCTGATCAGACGCACTGCACGCTTTAGCTGACCAGGATAGACGAATTCTTTTTTACACATTTTCAAATAGAGTCGATAATTCAAGATCGATGCAAGCCAGAACATAGAAACAGAGATCAGGAAAACCACTTGCACATTAAATATGGTCAATAATAAATATCCGAGAAAAGGGACGATCAAAGCGCGCAATCCCGTCAATGAAACGTGAACGCTTTGATACATCGAGACGTCATCTTTGCGAGCGAAATAGATAGAGCTGATATTCCAGGAGATCATGATGGCAGACATAGCGATCCCAAAAACCAGATAAGAAAAATAGACGATAAAATTCACATAATTTGTCTCGATAAAAAAATTTGATATGAAAAGAATGAGAGGATAGAAACCGAGTAGTAAAAAAGCTTTTGAACTAAAATTAGCTGGATTTTTTTTGTCGTGGATCTTTCCTGCTAAAGGTGCTAGAAATAATATTCCCAATTGAGAGATCACGCCTTTGGCAAAAAAAGTTTGAGTGTAATCCATCTGCAATATTTCCACGAGATATTTTGGAATTGCTGGTAAAACGATCATAAATCCAATTCCATAAATGAAATAGTTTCTTTGAAAAATTGCGAAATCTTTATTTTTTTTGAATATTTGCAGCGTTCGTCGAATCGGCGTCAAAAATAATTCGCGAAATTTTAACGGTTGTTCAATATATTTTTTTGATCTCACTTTGATGATAGCCATCAAAAGAGAACTGATGAAACCAGCTATTCCTACAAATGCCAGGATCGGTCGGAACAGGCTTTCGTTCAAATCCAATAATTTTCCAAAAAAGAAACTGAATATCACTGCAACCAGAGTTAAGATGCTGGCAGCATAACCAAATATCTTACCACGATTTCTGGGTGAAAGATTATTTTTATAGATCGAATTCTGAGCCGGGCTGATCAAAGCATTGAAAGAAAAAACTACGATCATAATGATCAGATATTGATAATAGTTATGCACCCATAACATCAGCAGCAAACACAATCTTCCCACAAAACCAGTGATCAGGAAAAATTTTGAGAGAGTGCGGGAATGTTCCAGCGCTTTGCCCCACCAGATAGAAAAAAGATTGGAAAGCGGCCAGAGCATCACTAAGATCGTGATCTGCCAATCCAAAGACTGCAAAGCTTTTTTCGCCAGCACATCTTGAATATTGAAAGTGCCGATCACAAATCCGTTGAATGCAGATGCTATGATCAATAAGATCAATGTTCTTTTTTCAATTTTATCCATCACGAAAATCCTTTTTTTATTGCAGTCTATTTCTAAAATAACGCTTATTTTGTCTATCAGAAAAGAAGAAAGAAATCATTTTATACCTATGTGAAACGAAGACTGGCTGTATATAACACAATCTCTTTGGAAGAATCTCCTGAACGTTTTTTTACTTTACTTTAGCTATATACGAAAAGAAGTATGGAAAGAAAAGCACGAGATTTTTCGTGAGCAATGATGGAAGATTCCTCAGAACAACCTCCTTTTTTTAACAATGCAGAGCTCAATACAATTGCGAAAATGAGAGGAAAAATTGTGAATATATTTTTATCACATTATAGATTTTAATATCATTTTTTCCTTTTTGATCTTCTTTTCAGAAATGTTATAACTTGCCAATATTCTTTTTAACGTGTGTTCCCCGGCTATTTTATCATTGCAGAAAACCGTTCCAATTTCTTCACTTTTTTCCACTTTATCACCGATTTTTTTTCTTAGATAAGCTCCAGCAGAATGATCTAATCTGGATTTAATCGTTTTCCTGCCAGCATTGATCTCAACTAAAGCATAGCCAATATTTTGCGCATCAATACTTTCGATCCAACCGGAATTTTCTGCGATTATCGGCAGTTCAAATTTTGCTTGTGGTAAAATATCTGGATCATCACAAACACGCGGATCGCCCTTTTGCAACCGAATAAATTCTCTCATCTTTTCTAAAGCTTCACCAGATCTTATCACTTTTCTGATCATTTCAGCTGCTTCGTTCTTTGTTTTTCCTTTCTGAGAAAGTAAAATCATATATTTTGCCAATGTCTGCGTCAATTCATCGATATCTGGAATTTTTTTCCCGCGCAAATATTCGATGCATTCCTTGATCTCCAGCGCATTTCCCACATAATTCCCCAGGGGAGAATTCATATTGGAAAATACTACTGCAACTTGTTGATCAAATTTTTTCCCTGTCTGGATCAGAAGTTCAGCTAATTTTTCAGCATTTTCCAGATTCTTGATGAAAGCACCTGAACCAACTTTCAAATCGATCACCAGATTTTGTGCGCCTTCAGCGATCTTTTTGCTCATGATGCTGGCAGTGATCAATGGCAAGCTTTCGACCGTCGCTGTCACATCACGCAGCGCATAGATCCTTTTATCGGCTGGAACGATATCCTGCGATTGACTGATGATGGAAAATCCGACTTTTTCGATGATCTCTTTGAATTTTTTTTCAGTGAGATCTGTTCTGAAACCGGGAATGGATTCCAACTTATCCAAAGTTCCGCCAGTATGACCCAATCCTCTACCTGAGATCATCGGAACTTTCACTCCACAAGCAGCAGCGATCGGCGCTAACATGATGCTTATTTTATCTCCCACCCCGCCTGTAGAGTGTTTATCGACAGTATTCCAGCTTTTGGGAAAACTAATTTTTCTGCCCGATTCGATATAGATCTCGGTCAAAGTTTGCACCTCATCTGTTTCCATTCCACGCTGAAAGATCGCCATCAAAAAAGCCGCCATCTGATATTCTGGAATTTTATTTTCCAAATATGAGTGAATAAAATCTTTCATCTCTTGCTTGCTCAATTTTTTACCATCTCGTTTTTTCATTATCAATTCTACTGCGTTCATAAATTACCTCTCAAGAATATTCATTTTTTTCTATTTTTTCGATTTCGGTTAAAAAATTTTCCAACTGCATTTTTGCTTGCCATTTCCAAAATTTTTTCCCATCCACAAAAATAATATTTTCTTTTTTACATTTTTGGATAGTTCCACTAATTTTTTCTGAATAGGGCAGTTCAAGATACTTTTTTGGTAAAGGTAGATTCAATTTGGAAAAGATATTATCTTCATAAAATAATAGCGGAGTGCAGTTAATCAACAGATCAAATTTTGTTGTTTGTTCGATGAATTTTCGATCAAATTTTCTGGCTAAGAGTTTACCTTTCGTGAAATTTCTCCCCGTGATAAAAACATGCGGAAAATTTTGTAATGAAACTAACGCTGTTTCTGCTGTTGCGCCGGTTCCTAAGATCAAGACTTGATCTTCTTTTTTTACCTGCAAAAATTTTAGCGAATATTGAAAAGCGAAACTATCAGTATTTTTGGATCTTTTACTGAAGGGTAATAATAAATTCGTTATTTCTAATTCATTAAACATATCACTAAATTGCTTTTTGCAGGGCATCGTCACTGAAAAACCAAAAAAAATATTTTTCTTTGATAATAACCATTTTTTGAAGTTATCGATGCTATCCAGATAAATGGGTAAATAGATGGCGTTGATGCCAGCTTTGCGAAAATAGTCATTATAAAACTTGATGCCCAGCGAAGATAAGACTTGTTTTCCTCCGATAATACCACCGATTTTTGTCTGCTCATTAATTCGATCCAGTTCAAATTTTTTTGCTTCTGAAATTTTCAATTGTCCTGTTGCAGTAAGATTTTCGTCCAAGCCAATATAAGTTCCGCTTACTCCTATTTGCCGATAGATCAATCTGCTCAGTTTCCCAAATTTTCCCAATCCTGCCCACAATATTTTTTGTGAAGAGTTTCGTATCAGATCTTGAATTGCTGTCAGAAATTCAAAATTGGGAATATTCACAGCAATTTTAAAATAGGCAATTTGTAGTTTGTCTATTTTTCGGGAAAGAGATCTAAGTTTCTGCAACGAAGTAATTTCAGAAAAATCGTGATAGGAAATGATCGTGTTTTCAGAAGGAAAAAGTGATGAGGGAAATTTTTGAAAGTAATAATATTCAATATCTATCAAGCAATTAAATCTTTGCACCATTTGCCTCAAAAAATTTAACTTTTCCAATTCTTTGAAATGGTTTTTTCCACCCTCGAGTGGCGAGCGAATTGTCAAGATCGTTTTCTCATCGATGAGCTCTGTTGGGAAAAAGCGCAATTCTTCATGATAATCGAGTCGATATTCCCGATACTCGCAGTCATATTTTTTTGCTGTTTGTTTCACAAAAGCTGCATTGATGAAGGGAATAGACAAAATTATCATTGCTGTTCTTTGCTCTCGTTCAGAATCAATTTCCAGATTTTATTTACCAATTCTTTGGACAAATTCCAATTTGATGCTTTTTGTTCCAAAGTTGCGATCAATTCTTTTTCTCTGATCTTATCGCTTACTTGTATTTTGTTTTTTTTCTTCCACTTGCCAATGAGTGTTGAAATTTCCATTCTTCTTTTCAAAGCGATCAAAATATCTTCGTCGATTTTATCGAGCGCTTCTCTCAATTCAGTCAGATTTTTGTGTTCACCGACGATCAATTTTTGATGAGCATAAGCATCTGCCAAGACGAGTTTGATCATAGCTTTTGCAACTGGAATCAAGCGGGGAATGATGCAAACGTCATGCCTGCCCGAAATCGTGATCTCTCTTTCTTTTCCTGTGTTATCTATCGTTTTTTGCTTTTTGGAAATGGAAGAAGTTGGTTTTACGACAAAGGAAAATTCGATCACATTTCCATTAGAAATTCCACCCAGAATACCACCATTATGATTGGATAAAAATCCTTTTTCACTGATCTGATCATTTGCTTCACTTCCTATCATTTTTGCAAGACTGAAGCCGCTGCCAAACTCGATGCCTTTCACAGCTCCGATCGAAACAAGAGCTTTTGCCAGATCTGCATCCAATTTTTCAAAAACAGGATCACCCAATCCCGCCGGTAAATTGCTTATTTTTACTTTAACTTTTCCACCAACCGAATCTCCTTCTTTTTGAATTTTGGAAAGATATTGAACTAATTCTGGATAGGTCTTTTTATCAAACCAAAAAAGTTCATTTTGGAATTCTGGCTGGAATTTTTTCAGTCTCATTTTTCCAATCTGTTCAGGATAGATCATAATTATTACATTTTGTAGAATTTCTTCCACGAGCCCAGAAGCTGCAACGCGGGCGATCGTTTCTCTGCCTGATGCTCGTCCACCTCCTCGATGATCATAGATCTTGAATTTTTGAAAAAAGGAAAGATCAGCGTGTCCTGGACGAAAAACATTTCTCAAATTTTCATAATCTGCATTGTTAAAATCTTCGTTATAGACGATCAAACAAATCGGCATTCCTGTTGTCTTACCTTCAAATATTCCAGATAGAATGTGAATTTTATCTGCCTCGTTTCGTGCTGAAGAAAAGAATTTTTTTCCGGGACGGCGTTCTGCCAGAAGCTGTTCAATTTTTCCTTTTGGAAATTTGATCCCGGGTTTCACGTCTTCGATTACAACGCCCACAGCTGCTCCATGACTTTCACCAAATGTCGTGATTCCATAATATTTTTGATAACTATTTGCTTTCATGATTTTTTTCCTGATCAATAATTTTGAATTACATTTCATTATTTCATCGTTTCTTTGCAATGATTTTTTTCTTTCAGCAAAAAAGGTTGATCAATTTTTCGTAAAAAACTCTATCTCAGTTATGAAGTTTTTTCCAGTCCAGATAAAAAATATTGACAACTGACATTAACTGATTTTTTAAGGTAACTGTTTCTGATAAAAAGATATCAGCAAACTATATTACCAGAAATTTTTGATTGTCTTTTCGATTTGGAAAAAGTTTTCCAGAGGAGTAAAAAATGAAAATGCAGAACTTATTAATGACAATTAGTTTGATCTTATTAAATTTCCATTGTGTCTTTGCCATCACGATCAATGTGCCTTTCGATCAACCAACAATTCAAGCTGGTTTGGATGTAGCAGCGACTGGAGATATCGTTTTAGTCGCCGAAGGAATTTATTATGAAAATATAGTCTGGCCTTCCACTAACGGAATCAAATTAATTGGAATGAACAAAGAATATTGCATTATCGACGGCAATGATCAATCTAGAGTCATATCTTATGAACATTGGGATGTTTTCCATGATTCGACGAATGTGATCAAAAATTTTACAATTCAGCATGGATATTGGTCTAATGGTGCTGGAATTTATCTCAGATCAGACAACCAATTTATTTTGGAAAACCTTATCGTAAAAGATAATTACCTCAGTATGTCATTCCCAGAAAATAAAACAAATAGCAGGTATGCTATCGAAGGAGGAGCGGGAATTCATCTGGATAATAACTCCAGTCCGATCATCAGAAATGTGATGATCTACGATAATTATGCCGAGACTAATGGTGGTGGATTATTTATATATATGAATAGTCAACCTATCCTGCAGAATGTTTTGATCGCTGATAATTATACTATAGATAGGGGCGGTGGGATCTATCTTGAAGCAGGTTCTGATCTGGAATTGACCAACGTTACGATCGCTAATAATTTTTCTGAAGAAAATGGTGGTGGCATCATTCTCGAAGAAGAGAACAGCTCTTCAATTTCAATTACAAATTCTATATTCTGGGATAATTCTCCCGAAGAAATATTTCTGAGCGAAGAAACGCTTGGTGATGTGTCAGTTTCTTATTCTGATCTGCAAAATGGTGAGAATGGGATAATAAATAATGGATTTTCTAACGTGAACTGGTTGAATGGAAATATTGATCTTAATCCACTTTTTGTAAATCCACCACTGGGAGATTATCTGCTTACGGCAAATTCCCCTTGCATCGACGCTGGAGATCCGAGCTTTCCTTTAGATCCCGATGGAACGATCAGCGATATGGGCGCTTTTTACTTTCCTCAATCGGAGGTAAAAAGTTATCAGATCCCAACTGCTGGATTCAATCTTACCAATTTTCCCAATCCTTTCAATCCAATAACTATGATCAGTTTTAATTTAACCACGAAGAGCACGGAGAGCACGGAAATAATTGTTTATAATTTGAAAGGACAAAAAATACGCACTCTGGAGTACATCAACTGTGTTGATGCAGCATCATCACAGATGACACACTCCATAATCTGGAACGGACGAGATGAAACCAATGAACCGGTATCAAGTGGAATTTATTTCTATCAACTGGAAATTGACAATAACACAGTTGCTTCCAATAAATGTCTGCTATTGAAATAATCTGTCAAAAAAAGGTATTGAAATTGAGGAAGATGATATTTTAAAGAATTTTTTTGTATTCTACTTTTTTCTTTACAATATTCGATAGTAAGTTCAATTGACAATGTTAAATAAAAAAAAGGAGTATATCATGAAAAAGTTCTTAATACCAATTGTATTATTTTTAATGGCAACAACGCTTTTTCCTACCCAGATCGAAGTGGTTGGAGAAGTTTTTACTTCCTACAGTGGCTGACCATTTTGTCCTTCAGCTCTGGCAGGGCTGCAAAATTTGAATAATAGCGTTGATAACTTTATCCCCTTGATGTGGGAAGCAGGCGGTCCAAATCCCAGTCCAAGTTATTCGACAAGAGGTTCTCTTTACGGAGTGGGCGGTGTTCCTCACGCACAATTTCAAGGAACACTTGACGTCGTGGGCGGATTTCCCAGCCAACCAATGAATTATCAACCACAATACAACAGTTTTATCAATGTTGATAGTCCACTTTCAATGGAACTTTCAATGACAGTTTCTGGAAATGATCTAGTTTTGGAAGCTGACGTGGAAGTAACAGATGCGATCACGACCACGAACAATCGGGTTGTCTTTGTAATTACACACAATTTTAGCGAGACCTGGTTTTCTACTGTTGTAGCCTATGATCAGACAACCAATTTTGATCTTACTTCTGTCGGTCAAACAGAAACCTATCAATATTCGACAATGATGGATCCAGATTGGGAACTCGTAAATTTGAAAGGCGTTGCTCTCGTGCAATCCTGGGGAAATAACTATGAGATCTTGCAAGGTGGTTCTACTGAATTTTCCGGTCTGCTACCCATGTTTGGTTCAAATGTCACCGAAGGTCCAGCAAGTCTCGGCGTTCAATTTACCAGCAGTTCTTTTCCAACTTCGGGAATAGATAGTTGGGAATGGGATTTCGATGGTGATGGAACTTATGACAGCACTTTAGAAAACCCTTACTATCTTTACACTGAGGTAGGTAGCTATGATGTGACTTTAAGGATCAGCGATGATGGAGAATTTGCCGAGACCACTGTCGAGGATTATATAACCGTCACTGATGGATCGAATATTACTGGAAAACTTTCTGGAATTTGGGATGCTGCGCATAATCCTTTTCTAATCTCGGAAGATGTTTTCATTGAAGAAGGTGATCAGCTTCTCATCAATCCTGGCGTGGAGATCAATTTTGCTGAAGAAAGTCAATTTACGATCGAAGGACTTTTGCAGGCGAATGGATCGCTCGATGACCCGATCGTCTTTACTTCTAATAGTGAATGGAAAGGTCTAAATTTCTATGATACACAAGATGATAATCAGGTTCATTACTGCAATATTTCCAAGGCAAATGTCAGTGCAATATTGATCGAAAATGATTCTCACGTTAGCATCGTTGGCAATAAATTCTTTGAAAATACCAGTGGTTCTCATGGTGCAGCGCTCGATATTTCCAGCTCCGATGAAGTGATCATCAATCAAAATATCATCGCCAATAATTCAAGCTCAAGCTTGACGGGTGGCATTGCGCTGCTTGATGCGATCCCGATCATCACGAACAACATTATCGTCAATAATACTGGAACTTACGGTGCTTTCAGTATCAAGACAGGCTCTGACGTGATTCTGGAAAATAATACGATCGCAAATAATGAATCAACAAATGGAACGCCCTATCTCTTCTTCATTTTCAATTCCTTCATAACTATCAATAATAACATAATACAAGATAACGGCACGATTTTCTTTGCGCCCTATGGAGACCCAGCTATAACTTACACTTGCATTACGGGTGGATTTACTGGCGAAGGAAATATCGATGCTGACCCACTTTTTATGCAACCTACGCAAGGTGACGGAATTGATTATGATGGACTAAGCGCTCAATGGTGGCTGCAAGATGATTCGCCTTGTATCGATGCCGGCAATCCTGATCCAATTTACAACGATCCAGATGGAACACGCAACGATATGGGAGCTTATGGCGGTCCAGATGCTCTGGAACCACAAGTAAATACCAATGATGAGATCGTGAAATCAGTCACAGAAAGTTCATTAATGATCTATCCAAATCCTTTTAATCCTCAGACGAATATTGTGCTGGATATTTCGAAAGCTGATCAGCAGCTTCCCCTTTCGGTGAAAATATACAATCTGAAAGGACAGCTGGTAAAAACGCTTATCGATGACAAACCATTGCAACATTCACATTTTATCTGGAATGGAAAGGATGATGCAAACAGAAGTGTCAGTTCTGGAATTTATTTCATCAAGCTGGATACGAACTCAATTTCAAGCGTTAATAAATTGATGCTTTTAAAATGATTAAAAACAAAAATGTTAAGAGCGGGATAACAAACATCCCGCTTTTCTTTTTACCACTATTTTTTTGGGCTTTCTCCTATCTTACTGCGCAAAATATTTGTGTTAACGAGGTGATGAGTTCAAATTCATTCTATTATGATGAAGATGGAGACACGCCAGACTGGATCGAACTTTATAATAATGGTTCAGATGAAATTTCACTGGAAGGCTTTGCACTCTCCGATGACAGCAGCAATCCCTTTCAATGGCAATTTCCAGATATTTCTCTTGCTCCCGAAGATTTTCTTTTTGTCTTTGCTTCCGATAAAGATCGGAAAACTGCATATTGGGAAAATATTATTGATTGGGGTGATGAATGGAAATATTTTGTTGGAAACGAAGAACCGCCTCTAAACTGGCGAGAAATTGATTTTGATGATTCCGATTGGAGCGCAGGTCCCAGCGGTTTCGGTTTTGGAGATGGCGATGATGCTACGATAATTCCGTTGGCTAATTCCTGTTATATCCGCCATTCTTTCACGATCGATGATCTTAATGATCTGTATAGCAGTCTCTTACACATAGATTATGATGACGCTTTCGTCGCATATTTGAATGGAATTGAAGTTGCTCGCAACAATATTCTCAGTCCAGGAATTATTCCAGCTTATGACGATTCTGCTGCCACTTCCCACGAAGCAAAATTATATCAAAATGGAAATCCAGAAACGTTTTTTTTGGATGGAAGCGCAGATATTCTGCTTGAAGGCTCAAATGTTCTGGCAATACAAGTTCATAATGAAGGTGTCTTTTCCAATGATCTTTCTTTGATCCCGTTTTTCTCTTTGGGATTTTCCTCTGAACCAGCAAACGCAGTTGGTGTTCCAACAATTTTGGAAGAATTATTGCCATTCCTGCACACAAATTTCAAGATCGATGCTGACGGCGAAATGCTCTTGCTTTCAGCTCCAAATGGTGCGATCTTGAACGAAATTATTTTACCTGAATTAGAAACTGATATCTCCTTTGGAAGGCAACCTGATGGAAGTGATAATTGGTTCTATTTTGATCATTCGACCCCAGATTCTTCAAATGTAACAAATGGATTTCAGCAGATCACTCCACAACCTGTTATTCAACCGATTGGCGGATTTTTTGAAAACGAGGTTTCCATCACTTTCTATGACGTTCCTGCCTTTGTTTCGATTTACTATTCTTTGGATGGAAGTCTTCCTGATTCTACACACAATCAATATTCATCTGCGATACAACTTGATTCCACTGCTGTGATCCGCGCTCGTGCTTTTGCTCCTGGTGAAATACCCAGTAAAATTATCACGCAGACCTATTTTCTGGATCAAGAATCAGATCTGCCGATTATTTCTCTCGCAACCGATCCTGAAAATCTTTGGGATGATGAGATCGGAATTTACGCTTTAGGAAATAATGCAAATCCAAACTATCCCTATTTTGGAGCGAATTTCTGGCAAGATTGGGAAAGACCAATTCACATCGAAATGTATGAAACTGGTCGCTCAAATGCCTTTTCTCTTAATGCTGGCGTGAAGATCTTTGGAAATTATTCACGTGTTCATCCTCAGAAATCACTGGCGATCTTTGCCCGAAATTCCTACGATGATGTTTGGATGGAGCATCAGATCTTTCCTGATAAAGCTATAAATTCTTTCAAGAACATTGTCTTGCGTAATTCTGGAAATGATTGGGAATATACTATGTTTCGCGATATGTTGATGACTGGCTTGACAAGTGAACTGGATATTGATCGCCAGGCATATCGACCTGCGATCGTTTTTCTGAATGGAGAATATTGGGGAATTCATAACATTCGTGAAAAAGTGAACGAACATTATCTCGCAGCGAACCACAGCGTTGATCCTGACAATATCGATCTATTGGAAAACAATCGCATTGCAATTCACGGAGATGGTATTCACTATCAAGCATTGCTCGATTTTATCGAAAATAATAATGTTGCTTTATCACAAAATTATGAATATATCAAAACTCAAATGAATGTAGAAAATTTTATAAAATACTGGAATGCGCAGATTTTTTTCTTGAATGGAGATTGGCCGCATCGCAATATTAAATATTGGCGAGAACGCGTTCCTGATGGAAAATGGGAATGGATTCTTTTCGATACAGATTTTGGTTTTGATCTCTGGCAATCTGCTGACCACAATTTTCTTGCTGAATTGATGAATCCAAACGGACCAAGCGGCAATAATTATGAATGGTCAACTTTTCTGTTTCGCAGCTTACTGGAAAATGAAACTTTCAAGAATGATTTTATCAATTACGCAGCTGATCTGCTTAATTCTTGCTTTAATACAAGTTTTGTCTTAGATCGCATCGATCAATTTCAAGCGATTTTACAAAATGAAATGCAAACTCACAAAATGCGCTGGCAACAATCTTATGATCTTTGGCTCAATGAAGTTTTGATCCTGCAATATTTTGCAAATGAACGACCTGAATTCGTGCGGGAACATTTTATTTCTGAATTTGATCTGACAGGAACAGCAGCTTTGAATATCGATATATTTCCAATAGAATCAGGTGAAGTGCAGATCAATAGTTTGCAGGTTGATGAATTTCCTTGGAGCGGTAATTATTTTCAGAATATTCCGATCATTTTGGAAGGTTTGGAAAATCCAGGCTGGGAATTCGCGGGCTGGACAGGGGATATCATTTCAGATTCGATCTCGATCACTTTGGAAATGACAGCCGACCAGTCCTTGATCGCCTGGTTTGAACCAGTTACAAATTTCACAGATTCTATCGTTTTCAATGAAATAAACTATAATTCTGATCCAGATTTCGATCCTGAAGATTGGATTGAACTTTTTAATCGCAGTCAACAAAATATCGACCTTTCCGGATGGAAATTCGCTGATTCAAATGATTCAAATTTCATGATCTTACCAGAAGGGACAATTCTATCAGCTGAAAATTATCTGGTGCTTTGTCGTGATTCAACGAGCTTCTTTTCTCATTTCCCAAATGTTTCAAATGTCTTGGGAAATTGGGATTTTGGATTGAGTGGTAGTGGTGAATGTATCAGATTGTTCAATCAAACAAATGCTCTTATCGATTCTGTCGAATATGATGATGATCCACCTTGGCCAACTGATCCCGATGGTAATGGACCTACTCTGTCTCTGTTAAATCCAGATTTGGAAAATTCTCTGGTCGAAAATTGGGCAGCATCATCAAACTATGGAACTCCCGGTGAAATTAATGATATCTACATCTTCGATCAGGAAAATATAATACAAAAACCAGTAGTGCAACTTTTCCAGAATTATCCAAATCCTTTTAATCCAACCACAACGATTTGTTTTAACACACAGCCAGATAAGAAAACAGAGATAATTATTTACAATCTGAAAGGACAGCTAATAAAAATTCTGGATTTTTTCAATCCTCTAGATTCAAAAGAGATAGATACATCTTCAACAAAATCAGTGATTTGGAACGGACGTGATCAATATGACAAGCCGGTCGGAAGTGGTGTCTATTTCTATCAAATGAAAATTGATGGACAAGTAATAGATAATCGTAAAATGCTGCTGCTCAAATGAAATACATAAAAAAAAATGATAGATAACGTTAGCTTATTTTAGATTATATCGCATAAATGAAATACAACCAAATTCATCGAAACTTAAGATCACAACGTTGTTATAGACAAAAATCTATTTCTATAAATGATGTAGCCAAAATTTTATTTAACTTCAAAATCCCTTTTTAGCGAGATAAAAATGAAAACAATGATTATGGATAAAATGCCGATTGCCTTTCGGCAGAAAATCAAAGAAAGTAATTGGCAAAAATATTTTGTCGAAGATAGCAATATCATTGAAATTGCGATAATTCGCACCCAAACACATTTTGATAAAAAATTGTTTGAAAAATTTCCGAAACTAAAATTGATCATTCGTGCTGGCACTGGAATTGACAATATTGATTTGAGAATAGCAGAAAGTCGTGGTATAACAGTGTGTAATACTCCAGAAGCAAATGCAATATCAGCCTATGAACAAACGATTTCCTTTATTTTCGCGTTGTTGAAAAAACACCAGATCTGGAAAAAAAACCTGTTAGCCGGAAAGTGGAAAAAAAATGTGAAACCCAATAGAGAATTCAGTGATATTCGGGCATTAGTTGTGGGAATCGGTAAAGTCGGAACGAGAGTTGCACATTTTTTGAATAACATGGGAGCGCAAGTCAAGGGCGTTGATCCTTATTTAACGAAAGCTGAATGGTCTCAAAAAAATATTTTCCAAACGAATTTTGAGAATGGCTTGAAATGGTGTAATTTGATAACATTCCATTGTCCTTTGACCAAAGAAACAATAAATTATTTTTCTGGAAAAGAATTGGCTGAACTTTCAAATAAAATTTGGCTCATTAACACAGCACGAGGTAAAATCGTGAATGAAGATTCGATAGAAAAAGGATTGGAAAATGGACAAATTTTGGGCTATGCTGCCGATGTTTATCCAGAAGAACCATGTATTATAAAACCTTTCTACAAAAGGGATAATGTCTATTTGTCACCTCATATTGGAGCATTTACTCTTAACGCAAAAGAAAGACTCGTGAAGGAAACCTTGAAAATTTGGGAAAGTTACGTTTTTAAAGGCAAGATAATCAATCGCATTAATTTTTTTTCTTATTATAACTCATTATTAATGAGATAGATAAGTTTTCTATACTAAAAAATATTTTAAAATATAATATTTTCATTTGACACGAAAAGGGTATTTTTCATTTTT
>JAGYMQ010000022.1 GCA_018400535.1 Candidatus Cloacimonadota bacterium | reverse complement strand
CTGCCTATAATTTATAATAATTTGAGTCTACTATATTAGGACTGGACAGGGAAAGAAAAAAGAAAAAAGAGCGAGGAAAATTCTGAATGTTTAATTTTGATTTTTTAATTGGTAAATCAGATGCTCTCCAATCTTAGAAATTGGTGCCAATTCGCGTAAATTCGTGGTTAAGAGAAAATCGGAAGACGGAAGACGGAAGACGGGAGATAACCAATATCTACCAGTACCTTTCTTCGTTAACATTGTTTCTAAAGTTATTTTCCAATTTCACCAAAAATGTTTATGAACTCAATTCACGAAGCTATACAACATTTCAATTTCATCTTTCCAGATCTCTGGTTGTGGAGTTTCCAAAATAAGTGGAATATCATCGAAACGATCATCATTCATCAGTAATTTAAAAAGTTTTTTACCAATAAATCCTTCACCAATACTGGCATGACGGTCAACTCTTGTTCCCAAATATTTTTTGCTGTCATTCAAATGCATTCCTTTCAAAAATTCAAAGCCGACATATTTTTGGAATATTGCAAAAGTTTCCGTAAAAGTATCTTCTGTTCGCAGATCATAACCAGCAGCAAAAGCGTGTGCTGTATCAAGGCAAACGCCAATACGTTCATGATCTTTCACTTTCTCAATGATCTCGGCTAACTGTTTAAAATTGAAACCGATATTGCTGCCCTGTCCGGCAGTATTTTCCAAAACAGTCGTCAAATATTCTGTTTTTTTATGAGCCAGATTGATCGATTCGGCGATTCTTTTAATTGTCTCTTTTTCTGAGATCTTCTGCAAATGAGAGCCGGGATGAAAATTGAGAAATTGTAAGCCCAGAGCTTCGCAGCGTTTCATCTCATCAATAAAAGCAGCTCTGGATCTATCCAATTTGTTTTTTTCAGGGTGACATAAATTTATCAGGTAGCTATCGTGCGGTAAAATATGAGCGGGAGAAAAATGATAGACACGACATTTTTTTTTGAATTCTTCGATATTTTTTTTGAAAGTGGTTTTGCTTGCCACCGTCTTTGATTTTTGGTGAAGAGAGCAAAAGCTTTTGTTCCGATTTTAAAAGCATTGAGCGGAGCGTTTTGCACTCCGCCCTTTGCGCTAACATGTGCTCCAATGTATTTCATTAAAGTATTTCATTGGAAATTAGAGTTATTTTTTGATCACTGTCGTGTTTGCTTTTTCAATTTAGCGATCAATTTTTTCTGAACACTTGGCTGCACCTGTTTTTTCAGATGGATTTGTTGAATTGAATTCAAGAAGTCAAATAGTTGAGGAATAGTCATATCAACTTTTTCTTTTTGTTCGGAAAGCTTTTTCTGAGCCAATCTATTCCAATATTCAGGATTTATCTGATCATTTTCCAACATACCTGCTTCATTCAACATTTTCAATTGTTTTACAAAAAGCTGAGATTTTTTGGGATTTTTAAATCTGCTTATCCTGCCATCATTAGCAATCGCGGTGCCATTAATTTCCAGATAGGAAGGCTTTGGCAATACCAGATGGGCGGGATCAGAATTATCCAGATGCGTCGTGAAAGAAACGATGAATTTATTTGTCGTGAAATGCTTTCTTTGTTCTTCACAAGGCAATTCACCATAAAGAAAGACAAAATCAGCGTTATTACATTCGGCAGGTTTGATTTCCAACTGTTGTAATCCTTTGAAATTGTTAAAATTAGTGGTTGGCAGGATTCCAGATCCTTCGGCAAAGTCGCAAATTTCTCCAGCGATCGCCCAGATATTCCAGATCGCTTCTTCAAAGATATTGAAACGATCATATATGAAAAGCGTTTTTGCAGGCAGATTCAAGGCGAGTGGATTCAGATTATCTTCTTTTTCGTCTAATCCGGAGTCATCATTATAGGTTGCCAGAAGTCTATCCAAGATATCCACAATTGGTTCTTCCTGAAAAAGCTCGTCAGCAAATTCATTAAAGTCACTTTTTTCATCGGTGATTATATATAGCTTTTTACCTTTTCGCTGTTGCGCACGAGCCATCATCTTCAAAGTATGACTGATCTTTCCGACAATCACAATTGCTTCAGCTTTTTCCAGATCTTCATAAGTTTTGTTCATCAAATTTGTGCGTTCAATTTTATCAATAAAACTATTTTCGTAAGATAAAGACCCGATCTTTGCGCCGATATTTTTTGCAACTTGCTTCATCACCAGCATTTCCTCGAGAGAAGAAGCTGGAGAAACATAGATCATCTTATTCTTTGCTGTCTCATTATTGTGTTTTAAAAGTTCCAGCGCTTGACTGTCGTGCAATGCTTTCCAGCGATCAATGTTTTTGTGATAGGGTTTTTGGATGCGGTCTTCTTGCTCAAATATTTGCCAGCCAAATTTGCCTTCAAAACAGATATTACGTTTATTGAAATCTTGCTCTTCAGAAGGTCGGATATCCACTACATTATCTACTTGTGTATTCACTTCTATCTTGCAGCCTGTGCCACAAAGTCCGCAGTTTTGCACAGTTTTTTGTGAAATATGGGGATTAAGTTTGAAATTTTGATTTTTGGGAAGCAGTGCTCCAACAGGGCATACTTCGATACATTTTCCACAAGATTCACAGGATGTTTGGGTCAAGCTCTCGCCAAATTCTGGAGTTACATAGCTGGTGAATCCACGATAGATGTAACCGAGAACGCCAGGACCTTGCACTTCTGCACAGATGCGAACACAGCGTCCGCAATTGATACATTTGTTGGCATCTCGGCGAATGAAAGGATGAGAATCATCGATCGGATGTTTGTTTTTTTCGCCCATGAAGAGATTGACATCGACTTGATAATCGGTAGCATATTTTCGTAAACTACAAGATTCATTGACTTGACAGCCGCATTCCAGACAGCGTGCGGCTTCTTCACGCGCTTGTTGATCAGAAAAGCCAACTTCGACTTCTTCAAAAGTGGAATTGCGTTTTGCTGCTTCCAATTCAGTCATGATAGCCCGTGCTTTCTTTTCATATTGCTCAAATTCAGCGGGGTCAACATCTTCCAGTTTTTTCTCTTTTTTGGAATCGAATTTCTTGATGGGTTCTAATAATGGTTTTCCTTGCAAAAAGCGATCTATTGATTGGAAAGCTTTTCGTCCGTCAGCAATTGCTTCGATCGCAGTGGCGGGACCGCGACGGAAATCTCCACCAGCAAAAATATTTTTCAAGCCAGTGTATTGAGATTCTTCGTTCGAATCAACTGTATTCCAACGAGTCAAAGGGATCTCTTTTCCAGCAATTTTATTTTCAGTTTTGGATAGAAAAGTAACTTCCGGTTTCTGTGAGATCGCAGCGATCACGGTATCATATTTTTCATTAAAGAATTTTCCTGTGGGAACCGGTCTTCTTCGCCCGCTTTCATCGGGTTTTCCCAGTTTCATTTTTTCCAATTTTATCTTCTTCAATTTTCCATTTTTCCCAAAATTTTCTACAGGATTGGTTAAAAAATGGAATTTGATGCCTTCTTCTTCTGCAGCATCAACTTCATAGGCTTCTGCTGGCATTTCTTTTCTGGTGCGGCGGTAGATCAGAGTTACATCAGCTCCCATTCTTTTGGCAGTGCGAGCACAATCGATCGCGGTATTTCCTCCACCCACAACGGCTAATTTTTTTCCGATTTTCGGTTTTTTCTTCATTACGACAGCTTTCAGAAAGTCCACGCCGAGATAACAGCCTTCCAGATCATTACCTTTGACTCTCATTGGAACAGCATTTTGTGCGCCGATCGCCAGATAGACCGCATCATATTGTTCACTCAATTCGGAAAGCATGATATCTTTTCCAATTTCTTTGTTATATTGGATTTCCATACCGTTTTTGCACATCAGTTCGATCTCTCGATCCAATATTTTTTTTGGAAGTCGATACTCGGGAATTCCGTAACGCAGCCAGCCTCCAGCTTTGGGAGCAGATTCAAAAACTTTCACATCATAGCCTTCAGCGGTGAGATAATATCCGCAGGTCAATCCCGAAGGTCCAGCTCCAATAATGGCGATTTTTTTGTTTTTCGAAGGTTTTCGTTCTGGCACAAAAGACCATTTATCATTGAGGTCATAATCAGCGGCATATCTTTTTAATTGTCTGATCGCAATTGGTTCATCGACGATAGCTCTTCGGCATTCTTCTTCGCAAAAAGCTGGACAGACACGTCCGATCGATAAAGGCATCGGCAGCGTTTCTTTGATTACTTTGACTGCTTCGTGATATTCGCCATTTGCGATCAAAGATACATAGCTCTGCACATCGACTTGATTGGGGCAGGCAATTTTGCAGGGAGCTTCGCAATCGGCGTAGTGGTCAGAAAGGAGCAATTCCAAGGCCATTTTTCTTGCCTGAAAAACTTCATCTGAATTAGTTTCAATTTCCATTCCATCGAGTGCTTCAGTTCCGCAAGCGGTAACAAATCCCTTGCGATTTTTTACTTTAACAGCACAAACCCAGCAGGAGCCATAGGGTTTCAATTCTTCATCATGACAAAGTGTGGGGATATTGATCCCGTTATTTGTTGCTACATCCAAAATCGTTTGACCTTGTTCGGTCTGAAATTCTTTTCCATCTATTTTTATTTTGATCATACAGGATTCCCCTTTATGATTTTTTTACAGCGTCAAATCTGCAAACATCGAAGCAAACGCCGCATTTGATACATTTTTCTTGATCGATGACATGAGGTTCTCGCACGTTGCCACTGATCGCATTTACAGGACATTTCTTGGTACAAAGCGTGCAACCGGTGCATTTTTCTGGATCTATTTCATATTTCTGTAATGAAGTGCATACGCCTGCTGGACAAGTGTGATCCAGAATATGAGCTTTATATTCTTCTTTGAAATAGCGCAAAGTAGTTAGAACGGGGTTTGGCGCTGTTTGTCCCAATCCGCAAAGTGAACCTTTGATGATATTTTTTGCCAGTTCTTCCAAAGTATCAAGGTCTTCCATTTTGCCTTTTCCTTCTGTTATCCGGGTTAGGATTTCAAGCATTCGTTTCGTTCCAATGCGGCAGAATGTGCATTTTCCGCAGGATTCCTTTTGTGTGAAATCAAGGAAGAAATGTGCTACATCGACCATGCAAGTGCTTTCATCCATCACGACCATTCCACCAGAGCCCATGATAGCACCAGTTTTGTTGATCGAATCATAATCGACTACTGTGTCCAGAAGTTCTTTTGGAATGCAACCACCAGAGGGTCCGCCTAATTGTACTCCTTTGAAAGGTTTTTCTGTTTTCATGCCACCGCCAACGTCATAGATCACCTTTCGCAATGGAGTTCCCATCGGAACTTCGATCAAACCGCTATTCTTGATCTTTCCAGCAAGAGCAAAAACTTTCGTGCCAGGGCTTTTTTCAGTTCCATATTTTCGATATTCTTCAGCTCCATTATTGATGATCCAGGAAATATTGGCGAAGGTTTCCACGTTGTTGATATTGGTCGGTTTTCCCCAAAGACCAGATTGAGCAGGAAAAGGAGGACGAATACGTGGCATTCCTCTTTCGCCTTCAATAGAAGCCATTAGAGCTGTTTCTTCTCCACAAACAAAAGCGCCAGCTCCTTCTTTGATATGGAGATCAAAACTGAAATCGGTCTCTAATATATTTTTTCCGATGAAGCCTTTTTCTGTTGCATCCTGAATTGCCTTTTTCAAATGTTTGATCGCCAGCGGATATTCTGCACGGCAATAAATATAGCCCTCGTCGGCACCGATCGCATAAGCTCCGATGATCATTCCTTCGATCACGTTATGCGGGTCACCTTCCAAAACGCTGCGATCCATAAATGCGCCGGGATCACCCTCATCAGCATTGCAAATGATATATTTTTTATCACTTTGTGCTTTATAGGCAAAATCCCATTTCATTCCTGTCGGGAAGCCTGCACCACCTCTTCCGCGTAAACCGGAAGCTTTGATAACAGAGATAACATCTTCCTGTTTATATTCTTTCAAAACCTTTTGTAAGGCTTGATAACCACCATTTTCCAAAAAATCATCGATCGATTCAGGATCGATAATACCACAATTTCGCAAAACGATCCGTTTCTGATTTTTCAGATTTTCATTTTCACTGCCATCAATTTTATTGGATAGAATGCAGTTTTCTGTGGAGAGCTTATCATTGCGGTAACTTTCGATCAAATCTCCGATCTGTTCAGTTTCCACATAGCCATAGGTTATGGATTCATTGTGTTCGTTGATAAATTCGACTAAAGGTTCGGCAAAACACATTCCGATGCAGGCTGTTTTTTTCAATTCTGCTTTGATCTTATTTTCTTTAAGATATTTTTCGATCGAGTGATAAACATCTCCAGCACCAGCTGCCAAGCCGCAACTTGCTAATCCAACTTTGATTGTAAAACTCACTTTTTCCCCCTAGTCATATTTTTTTAGAATGTTTGGGATTTTCTCTGGTGTGAGTTTCCCATGCGTTTCGTCATTCACCATGATCACAGGCGCCAGACTGCAACAACCCAGACAGGCAACTTCCATCAGTGTGAAACGTCCATCTTTTGTGGTGTCTTCTTCTCCATCCAATTTCAATTCATCGCGTATTTCTTTCAAGATCTGGTTTGCACCTGACACATGACAAGCGGTGCCCTGACAAACGCGAATGATGTGTTTACCTTGTGGTTTAAGACGGAACATCGTGTAAAAAGTTGCAACACCGTAGATCTGAGCGATCTTGATCCCTGTTTTTTCAGAAATATAGCGCATTGTTTCTTTCGATAGGTAAGATTCGAGTGCTTGCACCTCTTGCAAAAGAGGTATGAGCGCACCATTTTTTCCATTGAACTTGTTAATAACCTGGTCGATCTCTTTCTTGTTTTTCATCATAAATTAATAGCTCCCCAGATTTATTTTTTGGACTTCTTTTCTGATTGAGATTGCGGTGTCAATTAATTTTTCTTCCAAATTAAATTTTTAATAAATAATTGATTTTCAGATAGAGAGATGCATCATTTGTTTCAAATTCATCATTTGTTTCAAAAAGAGAGATTTTATAGCCCAGATAAAGTGGTAACTCCGGGATTATTCCTAAGACGAAATTACTGAAAGCACCGACATATTTTTTTCTTTCATTATATTCATAATTATTTAAGCGTAAGCCATTTACAATCGAAATATTATTAGTGAGATGGAATTTCAGATCGAAATTTCCAATCCAATAATTATCATCAATTCTTTTATTTTGTTTAGCTTCTGTTTCCAGATCAAAATAGCGCGTATGATCCAGGCCAATTGAATACTCAAAATTTGTGCCAATATTTCCATAAACGGCATAGTGATGGTGAATACCTGTGTTTGATTCGGCCAGATCATAGATGATGTTCTGCAAAAAATTTATTCCATAGCGAAATTTCAGAAAGGCAAATTTTGTGCAGGAAAGATAGCCACCTGTTCTGATCTTATCAAAATAAATTTCTTCAAATCGTTCTTTCACATAAACGAAATCCAGATCAAGATCGACTTGATAATTGGAATAAAACTCAAATCCTGTGCTCAGATAGCGCTCCAATAATTTTCCTGTCTCATTATCGATTTCTTCCAGCAGATAGATTTTGGAAGTAAATTTGCGCAGAATTTTGCAGTTTATGTTTTTACTCAGATAATTTTCTGAGTTCCAGCCATAATAATTTTCCTGATATGTTCGGCCCAGATCAATATGATAATTTTCGCTCATCTGTTTCAAACGCAACGTCGTGATGAAATTGCTTGTTTTGTAAGAATAATTAGCGCTCACAAAATAGCCATTATCTTTTTCGGAATCGGCCTTTTTCGTGGAAAGATTGGCATCGAGCCAGAATTCATGATGCTTATTCATTTTCCAATTTGGTTCTAAATGCAATATTTCATTGTGCTTATCTTCGTTCATTCGATTCAAAAAGGTGAATTGACACTGGAAATTATCGTAGATCGGTTTGTAGGCAAATAAATTATAGTGATCATCGGAATTTGTGATTTCACCATCTTCATCTTTCACCAGTTTATCTTGAGTAGATAACACGCCAAAAGTACAGTTCTCAGTTGATCCGGTGATCTTGAGAGCATATTTTGGTTGCATGATAAAACGTGAATAAAAAAGAGTTTCATCCGTGCCAAAGGCATTTAGATCTTCGATGAAAAAATAGCGATTTTCCGTCAAAGTGGGCGCATGTTTGGAATAATAATGGTCCTGTTCAGAATCCATTGGGACATCAGAAAAATCGGGATTCACTGTTAATTTCATTTTGGAAGAATTATTTAGATCATAGGAGAGGTCGATGCCGAAATTATCTTTATCAAAAAAAATTTCATTGTTATTCAGATCCAGATTCAAGATCGAGTAAGGACGAAAAAAAAAGAGCTGATACTTTTTGATATTACGATTGATTATCAGGTCATAACCCTTCAGAAAATAATCATCGTGCATTGACGTGCTGACGTAAGGTGCATTGTAAGATTCATTTTCATAATGAAGAAATTTTGTGAGAATAAGTTTCCATCGATAAGGCGGTTTTCCTCCAAATCGTAGATCAGAAAAGGGGATCTTCGCTTTGATCGTCCAAAGCGTATCATCGTAGCTGGAAAAATATTCGTAGGAGCTATCCCAATTATAATCACTATCGAAATCGAAATTTCTGATGAGATCACATTTATTTTCCAGAGGAAAGAAAAGAAATCCGTAGGCAAATTTGCTGGAAAGAGATGTCACAAGTTGTAGGCGAAAATGATCGGCTTCTGGCAATTTATCTCTTGGTGTATAATTTCCTTTTGTGAAATTTGGATGAATAGCGGTTTCGATCTGGAGAAAAAGAGAATGATCATCATACCAGATACTACAAGTTTGAGAATCATCGTGCAGAGAGTCATAAGGATCGACGCGGTAAAAATCTTTGATCTGCATAAAAGCTTTTTGATCTGGAAATTCTGATAACCAGAATTCAGCAAATAAAGTCGATTTAAAAAAGATCAAAAAGAAAAATAAAGATAATCTCATTAATAATCAGGAGCTGAAAGCAAATTCTTCATTTGCAAAAAGTTCTACGCAGGCATCCACTACATTAGTATCATATTTCACGTTTTTAAATTGTGAGATCTCGTCCAAAGCTTTTTCAATTCCCAAAGCAGCACGATAGGGACGATGTGACGTCATTGCTTCAACTACATCAGCCACGGAAATGATCCGTGCTTCCAACAAAATATCACCATTTTTTAATCCATTTGGATAGCCCTTTCCATCTATCCTTTCGTGATGTTGAAAAACGATCTGAGAAATCGGCCAGGGAAATTTGATCTTATCCAGCAGATCAAAGCCGATCTTACAATGATTTTTGACGATCTCATATTCCATGTTTGTGATCTTGCCGGGCTTTGAAAGAATGTCAGAAGGCACGGATATTTTGCCAATATCATGAATAATGCTGGCAAAGCGGACACCTTCTTTTTGTTTATCAGGAATGCTCATTTTTTCTGCGATGGCAAGAGCAAGTTCTGCCACTCGTTTCTGGTGACCGGCAGTGTAGGGATCACGCATTTCTGAAGTCGATGACATTGCTAAAATTATATCTTCAGTAGAATTCTGGAGAAGTTGATAACTCTCTTTCAGCTTTTCCTCGGCGATAATGCTCTGTGTGATATCATTGATCAAGATCACTGCGCCTGCTTGTTCATTATCTTCATAAAGTGGAACACCTTTGATCTCGACAAATTTTTGTGTCTGTGATTCTGGTATAAAACTTGTTTCATTAGTAAATTTTTTTTTCGCTTTGATCTTTTCTAAAAATGGTTTGATCTTCATTTGGCGAAATTCTTTTACATCATTTATGTTTTGGAAGAGAAGTTCTTTGTTCTTTGAAGTTCTATATTCCAATATTTTTTCAATTTCTGGATTCACATAATCGATGATATCTCCAGCATTGAGCTTGATTATACCAGCTGGCGAATTTTCCAGTACTTCTTTATTAAGCTCATACAAAGCTTTAAATTTTTTCTGAGATTGGACTAATTCATCAGTTTTTTCTTCGACTTTTTTCTGCAATTCAACATTGAAATTCTTTAACTTTTTTTCTGATCTCATCAAAAGCATATCGTTTAATTTCAGTTTTATGATCAGATATACAGTTACAAGGAAAAAAATTCCCAGAAAAATTGACGATACGATTACAAATATTTGGATCTGATTCTCCATGATAATAACACACTCCCTAGCCAATAGATCAAACTAACAATAGTAGCTGCTTTTGCAAAATTCCAGTTCTGCAGGAAATCCAAATTGATCACATTACTCGCCATTATATGCAATCCGAAATACAAGATAAATCCAGAAAAGACAAAGAAAGATTCGATATTCTTTTGAAACTGTTCTTCGATCAAGATCCGATTAATAATGACGATCGAGATAAACAACTGAATGATGATATTGAAAAAATCCACAGTGTTGATCGGACTATAAGTTCTTTTGAGATGCATCATAATTGCCGCAGCCAGTGTCGGGATTGACAATGCGATAATAGAAATCACATAGATCAATATCCGTTTATTTTTTTGCTGATAAAAGCCGATCAAAAAAAAGATCAGATAGCAAAAACCATAAATACTGATAACTGACCAAAAGATTGAATACACGAGCCGAGATAAGCCGGCATTATTGGAAACACTCACTTGCACTACACCAGAAAGAAAGAACAAAAATGTGTAAATGATGAAATATTGGATAACTTGTTTATTGATCTTTTTGAACTCAATCTTTTGATAGAAGATCAGCCAAAAGATCAAAACAAAAAACCGAAAAATTATGGTGCTGAAATCTGAAAATAGTCCGATCAACATGGATTTTTTCTCAATCAATCATTATCATCGTTTTTGTCTGTATCATCGTCATCATCTTCAAAAGGCGCTGGTGGATAATCTCCTTGTGCGCTGCAATAAAGTTCATTTTCCCATTCTGCAGCTGATTCATCATCATCTTTTTTGTCGTCATCTTCAAAAGGTGCTGGCGGATAATCTCCTTGTGCGCTACAATAATTTTCTCCATTCACTTCCGAAAAAGGTTGGGGCATAACATCACCTTGAGCATTACACTCGATATTAGCAGCAAAATTCAACCTATCATTTTCCAGATTTCTAACCATACTTACCACACTGATAGCACTCATTACAAACACGATTACCAAGACAAGAACTAAGCTTTTTTTCATTTTTTCCTCCTATTTTAGCTCTTATGTTCTTTTACAATGCTGAAATCATTGATATCAATAATCTCAACATTATTTCATTGTCACTTGTTTTAGTTACTCAATCAGAGATGATCATAAATTGATCATCTGAAGCAGAAGATTTTTGGACTTCAAAAATATTTTTTTTGATATATTGAAATCCAAGAATGGACACAAGGAATTGAGAGGATAATTATTGACAAGTATTTTTTAAAAAAAATTTTTATTCCAACAAATAATATCCAGAGGATAAACAATTATTTTCTTGACGCATAACCTACAAAAAAAAAATTGATTTCAATAATTTTTGAAAATGAGCAGAAAATGAAGCTTCCCGCTTCTACCTTGCGATTTCCTAATTTGGAATATTTCAAGGTCGAATTTGAAATTGAATTTTCTAAAGCAGCGGGTAGAATTCTATCCGCTGCTTTTTAAATTTAATAAACAAGGAGGAATTATTTCAATAAGAATCAGACGCGGTAAAGCAAAAACAAAGCCCAAACCGCCCAAAGAACGCATCAACAGAGAGATCACAGCACCGAAAGTTAGATTGATTTCGGACACAGGAAAACAGATAGGAATTGTCTCGATCAATGATGCCCTGCGTGCAGCTGGCGACGCAAAATTGGATCTGGTAGAAGTCTCACCAAATGCCAATCCACCTGTTTGCAAAATTATGGATTTTGGACAATATTACTACAAAAAAGAACGAAAAATGAGAGAAGCCAGAAAAAAGCAACACGTGGTGCAAACCAAAGAGATCAAATTCACACCGAACACAGAAGAGCATGATATGAATTATAAATTGAATCATGCTTTGAAATTCTTGAAACAACACAATAAGGTGAAATTCACTGTCAGATTTCGTGGAAGACAACTGGCTCACAAAGAATTGGGTTATGAAGTATTAGAAGAAGTCACTGAATATTTGAAAGACCTGATCGATATCGAAAGCAAACCAAAAAATGAGGGAAGAACCATCTCGATGGTTGTTTCACCTAAAAAAGAAATAGATGACATGATAGAAGATTTTGAAAATAAATAAAGTCTGCACGCCGATTATTACTGGCGGTGCAAGGAGGAAAAATGCCGAAATTGAAAACCAGAAGAGGAGTGGCGAAGAGAATTAAAGTTACTTCCAAAGGAAAACTTAAACGCTCTCATGCTTTCAAAAGCCACATTCTAACTAAAAAGACTAGTAAGCGAAAAAGAAATCTGCGGCAGAACGGTCTGGTCAACAAAGCAGACGAAAAAAGAATTAAGAGAATGTTAGGATTATAAATAGGAGAGAAATATGCCAAGAGCACTGAATAACGTATCAGCTAAGAAACGAAGAAAAAAATATCTGAAAGCAGCAAAAGGCTATCGAGGTGGAAAAAGCAAACTCTATAGAACGGCTCGCGAAGCAGTGGAAAAAGGCTGGCAATATGCCTATCGCGATCGTCGCACAAAAAAGAGAGAGATCAGAAAATTGTGGATTACCAGAATAAATGCTGCTGCACGTATGAATGATCTTACCTATAGCTCTTTTATCAGCGGACTGAAAAAAGCAAATATTGAGTTGGATCGCAAAGTCCTGGCTCATCTTGCTTTTCATGATATGGAAGCTTTCCAAGATCTGTGTAAAATCGTCAAAGAACAGAAATAAAGGAAATTACATTGCAAGCTGAACTTGATAAAGTCTATCAGAAAGCAAGATCAGAGATTGAACAGGCAAAAAATATTCCTGAATTGCTGAATCTCAAATCAAAATATATTGGAAAAAAAAGTCTGCTCAATAAATTAATGAAACAGATCAGCTCGCTGCCCAAAGAAGAAAGACCCGAATTCGGGAAAAAGCTCAATATCGCTAAAAATAAGATCCAGGAATTGATCACAATTCGAGAAAATCAGATCCAAGAAATCCAATATAAAAATGAATTGAAATCCGAAGCAATAGACGTTACTATGCCGGGCAGAAAAAGAAAGATCGGCAATCTCCATCCGATCACACTTGTGATGCAAGAGATCGAAGATATCTTCATCTCGATGGGATTTGACGTCGTTGAAGGACCAGATATCGAAGATGAATTTCATAATTTTGATGCCTTGAACACACCACCAGACCACCCCGCCAGAAATCTTTCGGATACTTTTTATTTGGATAATGATATTTTATTGCGAACCCAGACATCGACAGTGCAAATTCGCACGATGGAAAAATATCAACCACCGATAAAGATCATTTCGCCTGGCTCTTGTTATCGCAATGAAAATGATGCAACTCATTCTCCAATGTTCCATCAAGTCGAAGCATTGGTAGTTGATGAAGGCATCAATTTTGTAGATCTGCGCGATATCTTGAATGATTTCGTGAAAAAAATGTTTGGCGATAGAATTCAAACACGATTCCGCCCACATTTCTTTCCTTTCACAGAACCGAGCGCAGAAATGGACATCTCCTGCGTGAAATGTTTTGGAAAAGGTTGCAATCTGTGCAAAGGAACAGGTTGGTTGGAAATGGGCGGTGCTGGAATGGTCGATCCCAACGTTTTTGAAATGCTGAAGATCGATCCCGAAAAATATACAGGATACGCTTTTGGATTGGGAATTGATCGTATCGCAATGGTTAAATATAATATTCCTGATATGAGGATGTTGTTTGAAAATGATATTCGTTTCCTCAAACAATTTTAAATATAGAATTTATGATAATTAGTTATAACTGGCTCAAAGAATATTTGGATATCGATGTTGATCCGCAAGAATTAAAAGATATTTTAACTTATGCGGGCATTGAAGTTGAAGCTGTTGATAATATTGGAAAAAATCTTGATCAGATTAAAGTTGGTTTGATCAAAGACAAAATAAAGCATCCTAACGCAGATAAACTTTCTATTTGTCATGTCGATACAGGACAGGAAACCGTGCAAGTCATTTGTGGTGCGCCAAATTGCGCTACCGATCAAAAAATTGCCTTTGCCGGGATCGGCACGAAATTGCAAGATATGAAGATCAAAAAAGTGAAACTGCGAGGCGTTGAATCTTTTGGAATGATCTGTTCAGAAAAGGAATTGGGCATTTCTGAAAATCACGATGGAATTTTGGAATTGCCAGAAGATGCTCCCGTTGGCGAAAATCTCTCATCCTATCTGAAACTGAAAGACACTTGCTATGATGTTGAAATCACACCAAACCGACCTGATTTGCTGGGAATGATCGGTGTGGCAAGGGATCTGGCTGCAATTAGAAATAAAAAGATTATTCTTCCCAAAATTGAATTATCCACAAGCAAAGACAAAATTCAAAATTTCCTGACCTTGGAAAATTTCGCACCGAAAAAATGCACTCGTTACACCGCTCGTTTGATCAAAAACGTGACGATCAAAGATTCGCCGATCTGGTTACAGAAGCGCTTGCTCGCTGTCGGCTTGCATCCGATCAACAATGTGGTCGATGTGACCAATTTTGTAATGCTGGAATTTGGACATCCGCTTCATGCTTTTGATCTTGCCAATATCCAAGATAAGAAAATCGTTGTTCGGATGGCAAAGGAAAACGAAAAATTTCCAGCTTTAGATGACGAAACTTATTCTTTGACAACTGAAGACCTTGTGATCGCTGATGCTGAAAGACCGATAGCTCTGGCGGGCATAATCGGCGGAAAAAATTCTCTCATTACAAAAGAGACAAAAGATATCGTGATCGAAGCAGCTAATTTTCTCTATTCCAATATCAGAAAAACAGGCAATCGCCTGAAAATTTCCACCGATTCTTCTTATCGTTTTGAAAGAGATATCGCAGATGATACAGCTGACATTGTCAGTCGGCGAGCAGCACAATTGATTTTGAAGACAGCAGGCGGAGAATTATTGGAAGGAAAACTGGATTCCTATCCTGCACCGCAAACACCAAAAAAAGTAAAATTGCGTCAAAGCAGGATCAAAAAAGTTTTGACAATCGATCTCTCTCAACGACAGATCGCTGCCTATCTGGAAGGTTTGGGACTGAAATTGATCTCTCAAAAAGATGACGAACAAATTTTTCAGATTCCTTCGTTTCGTAAAGATTTGACGCGTGAGATCGATCTCATCGAGGAGATCATCAGGTTATTTGGTTATAACAATGTGGATACGCATTTGAGATCACAAAAGATCATGGATCGTAAACGCTTTTACCTGCGCCGTAAATTGAAAAGAATAATGGTCGAAAATGGCTTTTCTGAGATCAGGAATTGGAGCTTTGGTGATCCAGCTGATCTGCAAAAAATGGAAATACAAGCTGAAGATGAGAGATGGAAACTGGCGAAATTGAAAAATCCCCTGGGAGACAGTTTTTCTGTGATGCGTTCCACACTGATTCCTGACCTTTTGAAAAATGCACGATTCAATTTCAATCATGGACAGAAAGACATTAAAACTTTCGAATTGAATAAAGCTTACACACGCGATAAAGAACAAAAGCTGGCAACCGAAAAATTTCATTTAAGTGCCTTGCTCAGCGGGAATTCCCGTCCAATTTATTGGAAAGAGACAAATCAAAAGATCGATTTCTATGAAGTAAAAGGTATTGTGGAAGAAATTATATCGCTCTTTCCTTTGCAAGATCTGAAATATCTTCAATCGACAGAAAATTATTTTCAACAAGGTCAAGCTGCAACGATTCAGTGGCAAAAGAAAAAGATCGGAGAATTGGGCAAGATCGATCGTAAGATTGCTGGGAAATTTGATCTGGAGCAAGATGTGTTTATTCTTGATCTTGATCTGGAAAAACTTTTTTCTGCTTTGAAAACCGAAGTGCATAATTTCCAGCCAATTCCCAAATATCCACCTGTGTTACGTGATCTATCCTTTATCATATCAAAAAAATATGAATTTTTGAAGATCAAAAAAGAAATCGCTTCAGTTAATAAAACTATAAAAAAAATCGTTCTTTTCGATGAATATCAAGGGGAAAATATTGATTTAGATAAACGAAGTCTTTCTTTCAGTATCACTTTTTCATCAGACACAAAAACCTTGACCGATGAATACATAAATAAAATAATCAAATTAATAATTGATCGCTTGAGATCAAAATTTGACATTGAAATGAGGTAATAATGGAGCAAAATTCTCTATATAATTTGGATAGTAAAATCCAGAAACTGATAAATAATTATACGACTTTGAGATCGAAATATTCTGAGCTGCAGATGAAGTCAAATGAGCTTCAGAAAGCAAATGAAGAATTAACTGAATTCAAAAACAAGAATGACGGAAGGTTAGAAGAATTAGAAGAAAAATGTGATAGACAAGCCACCCAGATCGAAGAATTGGAAGAGCAAAAAAGAAATTTGCAAATAAAAGTGGATGAATATGAAGACAAAATGAAACAAGCTTCCACAAAAATAGAAAATATTTTTGATCAATTAGACGATATCTAAAATGGATTCGGTGGAAATTGAGCTTTTGGGTAGAAAATATTTTTTCCGCAGCGACGATCCTGATGGATTGAAAAAAACTGCCACTTACCTGGAAACTCAAATCGAGAAATTGAACAGAAGATTCAATACAGTTGATCAAACAAAATTATTTGTTCTTTATGCTTTGACATTGACCGAAAAATATCTCGAAGAAAAAGATAATAGTAAAAAGTTGGAACAGCAGTTCGAACAAATTAAGGCTATGTTAAGTAAATTAGAGCTTGAAAAATAATTCCTGCGATATTCGTGATATTATTTTGTTTCTGAACCAAGAAATAATAGGAAGTCGAGTCGCTCGCGGCGCAAAAGCCGGACACGATCCGGACTTGTAAAGTGAAGAACGGCAGACGTCCACTTGAACAATAGGTTCAAGAAAACTCTAATACACGGTATCGCGGGATAAATACAAAAAAGGGGAAAGTATGCCGGAATATATATACTTACTCATCGGTGCTGTAATAATCGGTGTCGTGATGTTTATTGTGGGCTTTATAAAAAAAGCCACTGAGAATAAAAATATTATCAAGGCGAATGATCTGGCAAAGAAAATCGTCGATGATGCGAAACAAGAAGCCGAAAATCTTAAAAAAGCCGTAGTTTTGGAAGCAAAGGAAGATTGGTATAAACAACAAAAAATTTATGAAGACGAGATCAACTCACGCAAAAAGGAAATTTATAAGTTAGAGAAAGATTATAACCAACGTGTTTCCAAACTGGATCGAAGAATTGAAAATCTGGATAAAAAAGAAGAAAATCTTCAAGCTTTCAGTGGAAAATTGAAAAAACGTGAAGAACAGATCGAAGAGAAAAAAAATGAATTGAATGTTTTGATCGAAAAACAAAATTCAAAATTAACTGAGATCGCAAAACTTTCTCGCGAAGAAGCTATCCAGATCCTGAAAAATAATTTGAAAAACAAAGCAAGAAATGAAGCAACTCAAGAGATCAGAAATATTGCAAAACAAACAAAAAAGGAAGCAGAAAAACTGGCAGCCGGCATCATCTCAACAGCTATTCAAAGAATCGCTGTTGACCACGTTTCAGAAACAACGGTCTCAGTCGTCTCTTTGCCAGATGATGAAATGAAAGGAAGGATCATCGGAAGAGAAGGAAGAAATATCCGCGCTTTCGAACAGCATTCCGGGATTGACCTCATCATCGATGATACTCCCGAAGCTGTCGTTCTCTCCGGTTTTGACCCTGTCCGCAGAGAAATTGCACGTATCTCGCTGGAAAAATTGATCGCAGACGGTAGAATTCATCCGGGCAGAATAGAACAGGTTATCAATAAAACTCAGAAAGAAATGGGTGATAACTTGATCAAGTTTGGAGAAAAATCCTGCATGGAAGCAAATGTTCATAATATCTCTACAAATATCGTGAAACTATTGGGACGTTTGAAATATCGCACAAGTTATGGACAGAATGTTCTGCAGCATTCGATCGAAGCAGCCTGGATCTGTGGGATCATCGCTGCTGAACTGAATTTGGACCAGGAATTAGCAAGAAGAGCTGGTTTCCTTCACGATATCGGGAAAGCCGTTGATCATGAATATGACGGCTCTCATGCCAGGATCGGGGCAACGATCGCTCGTAAGAATGGCGAAAGTAAGATCATCGTGAACGCTATCGAAGCTCATCACGAAGAAGTGGAATATCAAACGGTCTATGCTGTGATAACGCAAGTGGCAGATGCTGTATCGGGTGCAAGACCCGGCGCACGTCGTGAAATGCTGGAAACTTATATGAAGCGCCTGGAAAAAATGGAAGAGATCGCAAATTCCATCGAGGGCGTAAGCAAATCCTATGCTATTCAAGCCGGTCGCGAATTGCGCATTATTGTCGAACCTAAAGAGGTAACTGATGATAGAACTGCATATATTGCTTCTGACATTGCTGGAAAGATCGAAAATGAAATGCAATATCCCGGGCAGATAAAAGTTATGGTGATCAGGGAAACAAGACAAATAGCGATAGCAAAATAATGAATATTCTTTTTATCGGAGATATTTTTGGGAAACCAGGTCGAAAGATATTGATCAATCATCTCGATCAGATAAAAAAAGAATTTGCCGTTGATCTTTGTCTTGCTAATGGTGAGAATCTGGCGGGTGGAAAGGGAGTTACTGAGAAAACTGCTAACAAGGTTTTCAATGCCGGCGTTGATGTGCTGACCGGTGGAAACCATCTTTGGGACCAAAAAGTTTCCTTTGAATTTTTACAAAATGAGAAAAAGATCGTGAAACCTTTGAATCATCATGAAAAATCTTATGGCGCTACTTCTTTCCTTTTCGATGATGGGACCACAAAAGTTTTGATCCTGTCTTTATTAGGTCAGGCTTTTATGAACCCCACCGGCCTTCCTTTCCAGACAATTCAAAACAAGATCAAAGATTTCCAACAGATCACAAAAAATATCATCATCGATTTTCACGCTGAAGCTACTGCTGAAAAAAGAGCAATGGGCTTTTTTCTGGATGGCGAGATAACCGCACTTCTGGGAACACATACACACGTCCAAACCGCAGATGAAGAAATTTTGCCACAGGGCACTGCCTACATCACCGATGTGGGAATGACCGGACCACATAATTCAATTATTGGTATGGATAAAAAAGCTGTATTGCAAAGAACTTTGACTGGAATGCCAGCAAGATTCGTAATTGCAAAAAGTGGTTTGGAGCTGAACGCAGTGATTATCCAGATCGATGAAAAAACAGGTAAAGCATTAAAAATCCAAAGATTAAAAAGGAAATTCGATGAATAAAAGATTATCTGGAAAACCTATAGCGAAAAAGATCTATAAAGAATTGAATGAAAGAATTTTGGAAAAAAAGGAAAAACCAAAATTGGTGATCATCTTTATCGGTGAAGACCCTGCGGCTGCCTATTATGTGAAAATGCTGGAAAAAAAAGGGCGAAAAATTGGTATTGAAGTAGTTACGAAAAAATTTCCAGTTCAGATCAAACAAAAAAATTTGATCGATGAAATCAAAAAATTGAATCAAGATAAAACTGTGCATGCGATTATGATGCAAAAACCATTACCAACTCATTTAAATGAATTTGCAATAATTCTTCAGATCGACCCGCAAAAAGATGTCGATGCCTTTCATCCAATAAATATCGGTAAAATGGTGCTGGGAAAGGATTCTTTTATTCCTTCCACTCCAGCTGCTGTTCTAGAATTGTTGAAATTTTATGATATTCAGACTTCTGGAAAAAACATTGTTATTTTGGGTAGAAGCAATATCGTGGGAAAACCTTTGGCGAATCTTCTCTTGCGAAAAGATCAGACAGGTAATGCCACGATAACAGTTTGCCATAGCCGCACGCAAAACCTTGTAAAATTCACGCAAAAAGCTGATATTTTGATCGCTGCCCTCGGTAAACCAAATTTTGTCTCTGCTGAAATGATCGCTGAAAATGCAATCATCATTGACGTAGGAATCAATCAGATCGAAGATTCTGAAAAAGGAACAATCTATGTAGGTGATGTTGATTACGAAGATTGCTTGGGAAAAGCAGCATCACTGACTCCAGTTCCAGGTGGAATTGGTTCTATCACAACAGCGATTCTTTTGCGAAATGTAGTAGAATCAGCTAAAAAAGTAAAGAATTCAAATAATTTTATTGACGGAATAGACAAAAAAAATAAATAAACCAAAAATGAAAAAAATGATAAGAGAGAGTAAAAAAAATGAATATATTGGGGAGGATCAAATGTTGAAACTCAAATATGTTGTGTTTGTTGCTCTTCTGCTGAGTGCGGTTCTGATCATATCGTCCTGCGGAAGAAAAGGTAGTTTAAATCCAAATCTGAAGCCGACCATAGAGATAACATCTTATGGTGGCGTCGAAAATTCGACAATGATCGATAGCACCAATTCAATATCTTTTCAACAAAAGATATATTGGTGGGCCGAAGATGAAGATGGAGTCGTCGATCAATTTGCTTATCGTATTTTAGACGAAAATGGAAATCCACTTCAAGATGAAGATGGTTTAACCATTGGGGTTCCTGGCAATACCGTTGTTGATGATGAAGGCTGGGTCTATCATTATCAACCTGGTGCTGACGGAACTATACCTCTGGCTGAAACTGATGCACGCACAATTTGGACAGATGAAGTTTATGCGATCATTAATTTCCCAGCAAATGCAAACGGCGATAGCATTCCTGTTACAAGTATCTTTGAAGTGAAATGTAAAGATAATCGTGATGAAGAATGCGAAACACCAGCTCGAAAATATTACTATGCATCGTCACGCGTGCCAGAATGCAACATTGGTTCTAGCAAAGGAGATATCAATGGAGCAACGATCGGAACAGGAATTGTATTCACTTTCAATATTCAAGATGAAGATCAATTCGTCGGAAATGAACCATATTATTTCAAATTCCGTTTCGAAAAACAAGATAAACTTGGTAATGTTATCCCAGAAAGCGAAGGCGGTTATAATGATTCTTTATGGTGGGATACAAAAGATCAAGATAAAGTTGGTGAATATTTTGTTTCTTTAGATGATGCTGGTGGAACACGACCAGCAATGAAATTGAACACGATCGAAAATGGTGTTGTTAAAGATTCCACCTATTTATATGCTCGTGCCATCGACCTTGCTGGTATCGTATCCGAAGTCGATACCGTTGCTTTCGTCGTGAAAGAAGGATTTTATCCCAGCACATTGATCTATAGCGGATTGAAATATGCGGGGAAATCCACTACAAATGATATTATGGTTTTAGGACGAAATCATTACACGACCTATAATCCAGTCAGCAGAATAATCCCAAGCATATTTACTTCTTCTGGTTATCAATATTCTTCTCCTTTTTGGGTAAATAAAAATGGAGATTTCACCTGTTTTTATAGTAATGACCTAAAAATCTATATGCATTGGGGTTATAATGGCGAGTATGAACAAAATAATCCCAATCTGAAGGGAGTTGAAAAAGTTTATGACGAACAAACCAGCACCCAATATTTTTCGGCGATCAAATTTTTTGATCTGAGATTGGATGGTGGACCGTATAATTATCCTCCCTTGCCAGGTTCAGAGTACAATTTCACCGATCCGGAAACTGGAAAAGAATGGCTGAGAGTTCCCATACAGGAAGATATTGCCAAAAAAACGATCCTCGCAGGTTTGGAACCAGGTGTTCATAGGTTTGAAGTGCGAGCTGTCGATCTTCAAAATGAACCAGATCAAACACCTGCTGAGATCGAGTTTGAGATCATCGAAACAATTCCTGCCGAAGAAAAAGAAGGAATCTTGGTTTTGGATGACACTCCTGCTAATGATAACTTTTCTCCCGAAGCTTTGATCGATTCTTTATATTCAAAGATGGGATTTTTTGCAGATTATCCAGGAAGAGTTGACCAATTGGACAGAAAAGAATTATCTGAAACTACCTGGATTGATATTCACTGGTCCAGAGATGTTTTTTCACCCACAGACCTTCAAGAATATAAAACTGTAATCTATCATGCTGATTATCCTAATGAAAAGATCAATTTTGCTTTGGAATATGACGTTATGGAATTGTATTTGCAGGGTGGTGGAAACCTCATCCTCAGTGGCGGAGCAAATCTTGATTTTGAATTACAAACAGCTCTCATAAATTCTTCTTTCCCGATCTTACAAAAATATTTTGGTATTGATTATGAAGAAGAAGATGCAATCGTTGCTTTTGCAACAAAATGGGTCGATATCCAATTAAAAAGATATTTTATCAATGCTCAACCAGCAATTGCTACATTTGAAACACTTTCCATCTTACAACCTCATTTTAATGACAAAGTCGAATATAATGTCCTAACTCAGGATAGCACGCTTTCGATCGCTCCTGTTGCCTATTTCCCAGAAGAATACTTAGCTGAAAATACTGAAGTACTCTATCGCTTTGGTTGCAAAGAAGCAGGAGATGATCCATTATCACCTTCCAATGCTGAATATGATTACCTTTCGCAACAACCGGTCGCGGTCAAAAATGTTACAAATATCGGCAATAAATGTTACATTTTCGGATTCCCGCTTTCTTATATGGATACGGAAGATGTTTCCGATATGTTAATGCAAATTATCGCCGAAATTGAAGAATAGCAAAATAAGGAGTTATTATGAAAAAGACATTTCAAAAAAATACTCTCTTAATAATATTGGGTTTTTCACTTCTGTTACTAATTGGCTGTGAAGAAGATAAGGCGACAGAAGTAGATGAGGAAATCGAATCGACTAACAGTATCTATGCCAGTCTCATTGACAATTGGGACCTTTACGAGCTCAGTGATGATACGCTATTGGTTAGATCAAATGTAGCTGGTAGAATCAAATTTGATCTGGGACGAGATGGAGAAAGTTATCCCGTTCTGACAGAAGAATATGCACTTAGCATCACAACAAATAGGATCGATTTGCAGGGCGAGATCTTTTGTTCAGATTCCACCGGAATTGAAACGATCAATATGATCGATAATCAATTGTTCACGATCAGCACAGAAGAAGATACTGTCTATCATTATGATTATTATCGCAATACAGATACTGGTGCGCTTTGGCTGAGAGCAGATGATACACCGTCGTCTTTTTTTGCTATTGATCCGACAGAGCATGATTCTCTCGAAGTGATTGCGGGTGAAGATACATTATATTACCCAGTAAATATCGATGAATATATGCTTTTTTTCAAGCACGGAGCCGGTCCTATTCTAGATTTGATACAGCCGGAAAATAATTCTCAAGCCGATGACCTTGAAGTTACTTTTAAATGGGAAAATACTGGTGCGGAAGAATATAAGTTTCAATTGAGAAATGATGAAGATTTCGCTGACAGCACCGGTTTTATCTATAATGAGATCGTGACAGATAATGAGTTTGATGTACCCACTCAACTCTTGAATTTCCAAACGTATTACTGGCGTATCAAAGCAGATAATTCCGATTGGAGCGAGATCTGGAATTTTGGAACTTATAATGTCGTGCTTCTGAGCAGCCCACAGAATACTCAACGCGTCTGCCGTAAACCAAAACTGATCTGGGAAGCTTATGAAGATGCAACTTCTTATACTTTGGAAATTGCTGATAAAGCAAGCTTCGATGACATTTTGATCGAAGAGAACCTGACTGAAACTGAGTATGATTGTGCTGAAACTTTGAACGATGGTGCTAAATATTATTGGCGTGTTAAAGCTGACAATTCAAACGGATTTTGGAGTGAAACCAGATATTTTATCATTGATAAAGCCGTCGCGTTGATCACTCCAGGTAGTGATGCAACTGAAATTGCTGTTCCTGTCGAGTTTGAATGGGAAGAACTGGATAATTTTAATGATTATACTTTAAAAGTTGGCACTGAAGTTCTCAATGATACATTATTGAATATTGTTTTAGAAGAAATTGTTTACACAAATTCCTATACAGATAGTCTCATCCTGGAACACAATCAGGATTACTACTGGCAAGTAAATAGCGATGTTGCTACAAAATGGAGCGTGATCAAACATTTCAAAACAAATGATATCGTATTACTAACAGCACCGGAAGATAATACTGAAGATCTCGGTGTGATCATTGAATTTGAATGGGAAGAATTTGCTGGAACTGATGAATATGTATTCCAGCTTGCCACTGATGAAGTTTTTGATTCGACTTCGATAATTATAGATACAACAGATATCACCGAAACCACATATATTCCAGCTATCGATTTGACACCATCAACAGAATACTTCTGGCGGGTAGGACATAACAGCTCTGCTTGGAGCGAAACCTGGAGTTTTGAAACTAATTCTTTAGATATCTATGACGGATATGCAATCTATCCTGAATTCTCAGATTCAATCTATATTTCAAGTGTTGATCAATTACCAAAATTAGAATGGAGTTCTATTCCTGAAACTGATTTCTATCGCATTCAATTAGCTACCGATGAAAATTTCTCCAATATGCTCATTAATCACGTGGAAACAGATGATTCTTACCAATTAGATGCTGATGATGACGGCTTATTAGCCCTGGATACAGAATATTTCTGGCGAGTCAGAAGCGATAAAACAGAGTGGAGCGACCCATGGGCTTTTACCACAAAACACGGGATTCCACATGATATTGAAACAAATTTAAATACTGAAACTCCAAACAAAATCGATCTGGAATGGCTTTGTTCCAACTCAGAAGGTACGACAGCACATCTTTTAGAAAGATCGGAAGATCAAACAAATTGGGAAGAGATCGCCAGCATCGATCTGGAACTGAAAAAATATTCCGATCTGGGTCTATCAGAAAATACTACTTACTATTATCGCATCAAATCTGAAAATCAAACTGGTAATAGTGCACCATCTGATGTGGTTTCGGTTACTACGGGCTCATTTACTCTAACTAACGATCCAGAATTAGTTCCTGTTTCAGCTGGAGTTTTTGATATGGGTTCAAATAGTGAACCAGATGAGCTTCCTATTCGCGAGATCATACTTACAAATGATTTCCAAGTTGGAAAATATGAAGTTACCAATGCCGAATATTGCGAACTTTTGAACTGGGCGCTCGGTCAGGGTTTGGTCGAAGAAGTTTTAGAAGGAAATCTGAATTATACTGATAATTCGGTCGATTATTCTACAATTTTAAAAGATCCTGAAGAAAGTGATCTGGAAATTGAATATTTGCCAAATGAGTATAAATTTGCTGTAACAAATGATAAAGAAGATCATCCGATTACTTCTATAACTTGGTATGGAGCAGCGATTTACACAAACTGGTTAAGCCAAGCGAAAAATAAGACCGAACTTTATGATGCTTCTTTTAACTGCACAGTTTATGACGAAAATGGTTATCGTTTGCTTACCGAAGCTGAATGGGAATATTGTGCTAAAGATGCTGGTAATGGAAATTATACTTATAGCGGTAGTAATACGGTTGATGAAGTTGCCTGGTATTTCGGAAACGCAACAGAGATCATGGCGGTTGGACAAAAAAATGCAAATGGAATCGATACATACGATATGAGCGGTAATCTCTGGGAATGGTGCAACGACTACTATGGAGAATATGACGCAGGACAAACAGAAAATCCGACAGGCCCTGCATCGGGAATGCGTCGAGTGATCAGAGGTGGTAGCTGGGAATTTGAAGCTACTGCTTTAAGAAATTCTAATCGCTCCAGATGTAAACCAGACCTTGCTTATGGAAGAACAAATACGAGCATCGGCTTCCGCATAATGTTACTTCCTTAATATAATTAGAAGGCGACATTGTACAATGTCGCCTTCATTTGTGTTTATCTCAAAAGCAACATCTTTTTCGATATTTTCTGATCAGCTGTGATGAGCTTGTAGAAATATAATCCTGAACCAACAGATTTACCATTATCATCCTTTCCATTCCAGGTGACTTTGTGATGACCTGGTGGAAGTTCAGTATCCACGAGCCCTATAACCTTTTGTCCTTTGATGTTGTAAATATCCAGTTTCACAAAATCTGTGTTTTGTGGGACATTGAAAATTATCGTCGTGACTGGATTGAAAGGATTGGGATAATTTCTAAGTATTTTCGTTTCTGCCAACCTGATCTGTGCTTCTGTTCCTGTATAAACAAAATTCACTGACAATGTATCAGATGCTCCCGCAGCGTATTCTGCCCACAAGGAAGCAACATAGTTTGTTCCATTTTGCAAACCATAAACATCGTAAAAGAGATTTGTTGTAGAATAAATTTCATCATCCAAAGCAAGCTTATATTCGATGAAGGATGAGCTGCTACCAGCTGCTGGCTCTTGCCAATGAAAATTCACATGATCAGCAATGATCTGGTATTGTAAATTTTGTGGTGGATTCAAAACATGAGGTAGGAAAATGGTTGTGTCAGTAATGGAAGATTCTCCCAAAGGATCGGAATACACAAAGGAAAAACCATAATTTGTTTCTACGCCATAGATAGGAGTAAAAATATAATAAGGCGCAGTAACGCCCGTTGCAATAAGGACTGCATCTCGATAAATGTTGAAGCCATCTCTGAGCGCATAAGTGGGATAGGCAGGAGCTCCAGGAAAGATGATGAAGTTTTGTAAATCAACTGAAATAGAATCTGGCGGTGCAAAAGGCGAAAGGATCGGCTCATAATCGACAATTCCATAACTGGCATTATCATTGCCATCTATGATCGTTTCATCAAGAGGTGGATCATCATCCCAAACGCAATTTTGAGCGATAATATCTTCGGAGCTGGTATTATAAACTGAGAACTCGTTTCCATCAAAGAAAATATTGTCATAAATACAATTGAAACCATCATCGGTTGGTTCAGTATTGTTCAAATTTCCCAAATTTGCCATTGCTCCCGAAGCAAGATAAAATCCGGCATAATTATGATGAATTTCGTTATAGGTAAAGATTCCTTCCGCGCTACTTCCATAGAGCATGAAACCAGCACCAGAATCTGCATTGTTTTCCACGAAATTGTGATGCACATGATTCCTTTGATAAAAACCCTGACCGCCATAAAGATAAATTCCTGTATAATTATAACTTACTTCATTATTTTTTACGAGCGGCGCCATATTATCATATCCAAAAAGATTCGCCATAGTTATACCCTGTTTCCCATTATGATGAATATAATTATTGGCAATGATTGGATTACAAGAATGAGAATTACTTTGCAGAGATAGTTGAATAGCTCCGTAAAAAGAAGTTCCCAGACCACATTGTGTTACTTCGCAACTGTCTATCAAAGCATTGGAATTATCCACAATAGTGATCCCGCTTTTTTCAATATTTGTGATTATCGAATTTTTGATCTCCATATATGATGGATCATTAGAAGACATTCCCGAAAAAGAAATAGCTTTCTGATGGTCATCAAAAAAACAATCATGAATATAAACAGGACTGTTCACCGAATGAATTGCGTAGTCATTCATATCATCTGTGTTGGAAATTCGGCAAAAGGCAAAATTGCTGGCGTTGATCTCATCTTCCAATCTGATCCCACCCCAGTCGATTCCATTATCACCATAAAAACGTATCGTATCATTAATTGCGCCCATAGCAATAATATTGCCGAAAGCTGTGATCTTATAGCTGCCCATCGCGATAACTTCCACACCTGCAGAAATATTCAACGTCTCATTATTCGGAACAGTGATTTCTCCAACGATGAGATAGGGACTTCCCTGCATATCCCACGTGCCAGATTGATTTCCAGAGACATCAGTTCCGAAAAGTTGAATTGAGAAAATTAGTAAAATGATAAAAAGTAAATAATTTTTCATAAAACCTCCAAAATAAATTTTTTAAAACACTTTTACATAATCACACATTCTTGTCATTCTGACGTATCTTCCACTATTTCTCCTGAAGAATCTCATGG